>CAXTFP010000258.1:0-5216 GCA_964243135.1 uncultured Lichenihabitans sp. | reverse complement strand
GACCTACGAGGCCGTCAAGGCGAAGCTCGCGGGCCTGGAGACGAGCCACAAGACCGGCGGCAACGCGCTCTTCTACCTCGCGGTGGCGGACCGCTTCTTCGCCACCGTCGTGGAAGGATTGGGGCAGGCGCAGCTCGTGCAGGCCCCCGCGGGCGACGGCCCGGCGCCGTGGCGGCGCGTGGTCATCGAGAAGCCCTTCGGCCACGACCTCGCCTCCGCCAAGGCGCTGAACGCCCGTGTTCTCGACGTGCTGCACGAGGATCAAGTGTACCGGATCGACCATTTCCTCGGCAAGGAGACGGTCCAGAACATCATGACGTTCCGCTTCGCCAACGGGCTGTTCGAGCCGCTGTGGAACCGCGACCACATCGACCACGTGCAGATCACCGTCGCCGAGACCGTGGGCGTCGAGGCGCGCGGGGGCTTCTACGAGGCGACCGGCGCGCTGCGCGACATGGTGCCGAACCACGTCTTCCAGCTCGTGGCCATGACCGCCATGGAGCCGCCGGTCTCCTTCGACGCGGACGACGTGCGCTCCCGCAAGGTCGACGTGTTCAAGTCGATCAAGACCGTGGAGCCGGCCCAGGCGGTCCGCGGCCAGTACGACGCCGGCTCCGTGCTGGGCAGATCCGCCCGGCGCTACCGCGACGAGCCCCAGGTCGACCCGCATTCGAAGACCGAAACCTATGTCGCCCTGAAGCTCGACATCGACAACTGGCGCTGGGCCGGCGTGCCCTTCTACCTGCGCACCGGCAAGTACATGACGACCCGCACGAGCGAGATCGCCGTCCGGTTCAAACCGGCGCCCATGGCGCTCTTCGCCCGGACCGAGACGTCCGACATCGCGGCCAACTGGCTGGTGATGCAGATCCAGCCCGACGAGGGCATCTCGCTCCAGTTCGAGATCAAGCGGCCCGGGCCGCAGGTCGACTTGAAGAGCGTGAAGATGAGCTTCGCCTACAAGGACTGGTTTCCGGCCCAGCAGAACGTCGGCTACGAGACCCTGCTCTACGACGTGATGATCGGCGACCAGACGCTGTTCCAGCGCGCCGACCAAGTCGAGGAAGCGTGGCGCGTGGTCGACGGCGTGCTGGCCCATTGGGGCAAGGACGCCCCGCAGGACTTTCCCAACTACGTCGCGGGCACGGCGGGTCCGCTCGCGGCCGACCTGCTGCTGGCGCGCGACGGCGACCGCTCGTGGCGCCCCGTCAAGCTCGACCCCGGCCCCCACATCGGGAAAGAATCGTCGACGTGAGCGGGGGCGCCGCGGCCCGCAGGCCCGCCGAGCCGATCCGCCTCGTGGTGTCGGACATCGACGGGACTCTCGTGAACCACGCCAAGGTGCTGACGCCCCGCGCCCGCGCCGCCGTCGCGGCCCTGGGGGAGCGGGGCATCGGCTTCACCGTGACCACCGCCCGCCCGCCGGTCGGTCTGCGCCCCATCTTCGCGCTGCTCGGGCTGGCGGTGCCGGCCGCGGCCATCAACGGCGGCGCCGTGGTGGACGCCGACCTCCATGTCACCGAGGCGAGGCTCCTCGCGCCCGAGGTGGCGCGCCGCGCCGTCAAACTGCTGCGCGAGCAGGGCCTCGATCCGTGGCTCTTCACCGACGCTGCTTGGTACATCCGCGACCCCGCGGGGCCGCATGTCGGGCTCGAAACCCGGACCATCGCCCAGGAGCCCACGGTTGTCGCGGATTTCGCGCCGGAGCTCTACGACCGCGTCTTCAAAGTGATCGGGGCCGACGAGGACCACGCGCATCTCGCCCGATGCGAGGCGCTGCTGCAGCGTGAACTCGGGGACGGCGCCATCGCGACCCGCTCCCAGGCCTACTACCTCGACGTCACGAACCCGCAGGCCCACAAGGGCGAGGCGGTCAGGAGCTTGGCGCGCGCCTTCGGCGTGCCGGTCTCGGCCGTCCTCACCATCGGCGACGGCACCAACGACATCCCCATGCTGGAGGCCGCCGGCTTCAGCGTCGCCATGGGCAACGGATCGGCGGAGGTGAGGGCCGCGGCCGACGTCGTCACGGACGACTGCGAGAACGACGGCTTCGCCAAGGCCATCGAGCTCTACGTGCTCGGCGCCGACGCCCTGGCCGGCTGATGAGCACTTCCCTATAATCGTCAGCACTACCCGTTCACCCCCGCGAAGGCGGGGATCCAGCGCAGAAACGCTCGGCCGAAGGCCGCCACCATTCTCGCGACCGTGCCGTGATCGGCATCCGAAGCCATATCATCGGCCCTCGGCCGGATCATCGCGCTGGATCCCCGCATCCGCGGGGATGAGCGGCGGAGGGTGTCGCACCCCTCCTCAGGAAGACGAGTCACCATGGCGGACCGCCCCGACGGAAAGATCTCGCTGCTCCTCGCCGACGTCGACGGCACGCTCGTCACCAAGGACAAGGTGTTGACGGAGCGCGCCGTCGCGGCCGTGGCGGCGCTGGAGAAGGCGGGGATCAAATTCGCCGTGACGAGCGGCCGTCCGCCGCGCGGCATGGCGATGCTGATCGAGCCGCTGCACATCACGACGCCCATCGCGGGCTTCAACGGCGGCGCCATGGTCAACCCCGACCTCAGCGTCGTCGAGGAGAAGACGCTGCCGGCCGAGGTCGCCCGCCACGCGATCACGCTCATCGGGGAGCACGGGCTCGATGCCTGGCTCTACACCGCGAAGGACTGGTTCATTACGAAGCAGGGTGCCCCCCACGTCGAGCGTGAGGCCTGGACGGTGAAGTTTCAGCCCGTCGTGGTCGAACGCTTCTCGGACGAGGACCTCGGCCGGGCCGTGAAGATCGTGGGCGTCAGCGATGACTTGAAGGCCGTCGAGAAGGCCGAGAAGGACGTGCGGGCCGCCCTCGGCGGCACGGTGTCGGCGGCCCGTTCGCAGCCCTACTACCTCGACGTCACCCATCCCCATGCCAACAAGGGCGACGTGGTCGAGACGCTCGCGAAGACGCTGAATATCCCCCGATCCGAGATCGCCACCATCGGGGACATGCCGAACGACGTGAACATGTTCAGGAAGGGCGGCTTCTCCATCGCCATGGGCAACGCCAGCGACGAAGTGAAAGGGCAGGCCTCCGCCGTCACGGCCGGCTACGACGACGAGGGCTTCGCCAAGGCTATCGAGGATTTCCTGCTCCCCGCCGGCCGGGCGAGCTGAGCGCACCCGCCATGAGCGAGATCCTGATCGCCCCCTCGGTCCTGTCGGCGGATTTCGGCCGCTTGGCCGAGGACGTGCGCGCCGTCGACGCGGCCGGCGCCGACTGGCTGCACGTCGACATCATGGACGGGCGCTTCGTGCCGAACATCACCTTCGGCGCGGGCGTGGTGGCGGCGATCCGCAAGGCGACCGCGAAGCACCTCAACCTCCACCTGATGATCGTGGAGCCCGAGCAGTTCATCGCCGATTTCGTGAAGAGCGGCGCCGACAGCATCGTGGTCCAGGCGGAGTCGTCGTCGACGGTCCACCTCCATCGCGCGCTCGGGCAGATCCGCGCCCTCGGGTGTCAGGCCGGGGTGGCGCTGAACCCGGCGAGCCCGCCCGCCTTCATCGACTACGTGCTGCATCTGTGCGACGTCGTCATCGTCATGACGGTCAATCCCGGCTTCGGCGGCCAGAGCTTCCTGCCCGAGGTGCTGCCCAAGGTGCGCGAGATCCGCCGCATGGCGCGGGAGCGCGGCCTCGCTCCCCGCATCATGCTCGACGGCGGCATCAACGACCGCACGGTCCGGGCCGGCGTCGAGGCGGGGGCCGACGTCGTGGTGGCGGGCTCCTACATCTTCGAGGCGCCGGACTACGCCGAGCGGATCGCGGCGCTGCGCCGCGCCGCCGGCGCGAGCCAGGGAGGGAACGCGTGATGGCGGAGCCGAAAGTCAGCGCAGGCGCCATGGCGGTCTACGACGATCCCGACGCCGTGGCCGAGGCCGTGGCCTCCTGGCTCCTCGCCCAGGCGGCCGGCAAGGCACGGTTCACGGTGAGCCTGTCGGGCGGCTCGACGCCGAAGCGGCTCTACGAGCGGCTGGCGAGCCCCGCCTACCGCGACCGCTTCCCCTGGGACAAGACGGAATGGTTCTTCGGCGACGAGCGCTTCGTGCCCCAGGACGACAAGGACAGCAACTTCCGCATGGTCAGCGAGGCCATGCTGTCGCGCGTGCCCGCGCCGGAAGACAGCGTCCACGCCTTCGACACGACGCTGGTGTCACCCGAAGAGGCGGCCCTCGCCTACGAGGAGACGCTGAAGTGCTTCTACGGAGCCGACGCCTTCGACCCCGGTCGCCCGCTCTTCGACGTCACCCTGCTGGGCATGGGGCCGGACGGCCACACGGCCTCGCTGATCCCCGGCCAGCCGGTGCTGGATGAGCATGACAAGTGGGCCGCCGCCGTGACGCGAGGGCGCCCCGAGGCGCGGCTGACCCTCACCTATCCGGCCATCGCCTCTTCGGCGGCCATCGCCTTCCTGGTGACGGGGCAGGACAAGGCCGAGATGCTGGCCCACGTGCGCTCCGGCGCCGAGGACGTCCCGGCCGGGCGCCTGCGGTCGAGGGCCGAGGCGCATTGGTTCGTCGACCGCGCGGCGGCCGGCACCGGCGGCTAGCCGCACGGGCCTTTCCAACCGGGCGGCTCCGCTCTATCCAGGCACGGCGTCGAGCCGGGCGCTCCCGCGTCCGATGCTTCCGGCCGTGCCGGCCCCCTGCCGGCGCGCCTCAGCTCGCGAGAAGCCGACGCGTTCCGACGGAGCAAGGGCCTGACCTCCATCGACGCGTCCGGGCCGACCGCCGCCGACGTGCCGCCGGACGCGCGGCTCGGCGGCGTTCCGGGCCTCCAGGCGCTCCGCGAGCCGAGCCCGCGGCTGGACTTCACGGCGCGTCCCATCCTCCAGCGCGGCGCTCCGGCGTCGTGGCGACGCACCTTTCGCGATGCCGCCATGCCGACCATAGCCACCGTGGCGGTGCACGCCGGTTTCGCGATCGCCTTCCTGTATCTCCTGGCCTTTCGCGATCCTGAGCCGAGCCGCGAGGTCGAGATCCCGGTCGAAGTGGTGAGCGCGATGCCCGAGGCGCCGAAGCCGACGGCGCCCCCGCCCAAGCCCCCCGCCCCCGATCCCCTCCGGCAGGCGCTCAAACCCCCGGTGGCGCCGGATCCGAAGCCCCCCGCGCCGCCCGCGGTGTAGCCGCCGGTCCCCACCCCGCCCGAACCGCGGGCCGCCCCCGGGC
>CAXTFP010000257.1:0-5230 GCA_964243135.1 uncultured Lichenihabitans sp. | reverse complement strand
CCGCGGATGTTGGCCACCACGGAGGTGCCGCTCCGCTCCAGCCACAGCTTGCCGGCGGACAGCCGGTAGGTGGGCAGTTCGGAGACTGCGAAGCCGCCGTAGCCGGTGAGGTGCACCGGGGCGTCCCCGGTCGTGCCGGCCGGCCCGGTCTGGGTATAGGCGATCCGCTCGCCGTCGACCGACACGGCCTCGTGGCGCGTGACGACGAGGCCCGCGGCGTCGAAGCCCGGCGGGCTCGCCTTCAGCAGCGCGGGCGCGGCCAGGGCCTCCGAGGCGGCGTCGAACAGCAGCGTGGTGGGCGGCGTGATCGGGTCCTGCGCGGCCACAACCAGCGTGCCGTCGCTGTCCTCGGGCTCGGCGTCGAGCGCCCGCAGGGTGACGACGCCCGAGCGCGGCAGCGCGTCGAGGTCACGGCGGCGCCACGCGCCACCCTCGACGGTGAGGAGCGAGAAGCGCGGCGCGAGGTCGTCGAGCACCGACAGGACGAGCCGGTCGCCGGCGAAGAAGAAGGCGTCGAGCGAGCGCCGCGGCCCCGGCTCGAACAGCACCTCGAAGCCGCGGTCCCCGTCGAGGAAGCGCGCGAAGGACAGGCCGAGGAGCTGGTCGGGCGCGTAGCGGCGGCCCCCGACCGCCCAGGCCGTCCGCGGCTTGACCACCAGCATGTCGCCGTGGACGTCCCACACGGCGTCGGTCGGCAGGTCGATCCTCACGCGGGGGCCGCCGCGGTCGCCGAGCCAAGAGACGTTGTCGAAGAAGCCGGGCTTCGACGTGAACCACAGGCGCGGGGTGGAAGCGGAGCGGTCGACGGTGCCCCACGCCGACATGTCGGTGGCGGCGGTCTCGAACAGCACCTCGGCCTTCGCCGGATCCTCGCCGCGGCGCCACAGGCGCACCGTCCGGGCGTAGCCCGAGGCCGTGGCCATGGTGCCGTCGGCCCCGAAGGCGCTCGACAGCAGCAGCGCGTCGCGGTCGAGCCAGGCGATGCCGCCCTTGGCCTCGGGCAGGGCGAAGCCGCCCGGCACGAAGGTGCGGTCGTCGAGGTCGAACTCCCGCAGCACTACCGCGTCGCTGCCGCCGCGCGACAGGCGCAGCACGGCGCGGCGGCGCTCCCCGGGCTCGATCGCGGCGCCCGCCCAGATCCAGTCCTCGCCCTCGGCGCGGGCCAGGGCGTCGAGGTCGAGCAGGAGGCTCCATTCAGGCTCGCTCCCCCGGTAGGACGCGAGATCCGTGCGGCGCCACAGCCCGCGCGGGTTCGCGGCATCCTGCCAGAAGTTGTACAGCAGGGCGCCGCGCCGCGTCACGGCGGGGATGCGGTCGGGGCGGTCGAGCAGGGCCGCGAGCGCCGCGCGGTCGGCGTCGTAGCGCGGGCCGCCGAAGCGCTTCAGCGTCGCGGCCGTCCGCTCGTGCACCCAGGCCGTGGCCCGGGCACCCTCGACCTCCTCCAGCCACAGGTGCGGATCGTCGTCGGGCGCGGCGAGGGTGGGGAGATCGGTCCTGGCCGTCATGTCTCGACTCCCATCCTGCGCGGGCGCGTGCCCGTCAATGCCCGCGGCGGCGCAGGGATCCCGGCGACCCGGGGCGTCACACCAGCCGCTGCACCTCGGCGCGGAGCACGGGCAACAGGTCCTCGGCGAACCACGGGTTCCGGTTCAGCCAGGCGCTGTTGCGCCAGGATGGATGCGGCAGGGGCAGCATGCGGGGCGGCGGGCGCTCGAAGTAGCGGCGCCAGTCCGCCACCGTCTCGCTCAGCCCCTGCCCGGCCGGCCGCGGCACGCCGAGGCGCGGCGCGTGGTAGCGGATGGCGTGGAGGCCGATGGCCAGGATCGTCTCGACCGCCGGCAGGGCGGCGAAGACCGCGTCGTGCCAAGCCGCGCGGCACTCCGGCCGCGGCGGCAGGTCCCCCTTGGCGGTGTCGTGGCCGGGGAAGCAGAAGCCCATCGGCAGGATCGCGACCCGGCGCGGGTCGTAGAAGCGCGCCTCGTCGAGCGCCATCCACTGCCGCAGCCGGATGCCGGAGGGGTCGCGGAACGGCACGCCGCTGTCGTGGGCCCGCACGCCCGGCGCCTGGCTGGCGATGACCAGCCGCACGCCGCGGGCGACCTGGAAGATGGGGCGCGGCTCGTGCGGCAGCGGCGCGCCGCGGGGCCGCTCGACGCAGATCCGGCAGAGCCGCATGGCCGAGGCCAGGGCTGGCAGTTCGGCGTCGCCATTCCCAGTCGTCACAGGGGGGAACCGAGCCGGAGCAGGGCCTTGCGGGAACAGGTTCGCGCGCCGCGAAAGGCGGGTGCGGGCGCCCGTGCGGTGGAAGCGGGGGGCATTCGGGACATTTGCGGGGCTTGCGTGAGCCCTCCATTAAGGTTTCGACACCATCCTGTCGACGACACGAAATGCGTCGGTGAGTGCGTCGATCCATGGATGAGGTGACCGCGGGGGTGATCGAGCGCGGCCGCGGTCCCGACGGCGACCGGTCCGCGCATCGCCGCAGCACCGCCTCGCAGCTGCGCGAGGCGCGGGAGAAGCTCACCTCGTCGAGCACCGGCCGGCACGCCTTCGACCTCGAACTGGCGCGCATCTTCGCGGGCGGCCGCCGCGGCGCCACCCTGGCCCAGGCGGTGCTGGCCGCGGCGACGGCCGGCGTGCTGACGCTGTGGGTGGCGCGGGTCGCGGCCGCCGCCTGGCTCGGGCTCGCGCTCCTGTCCATCCTGGTCGTGGCCGCGGTGGCCCGCCTGTTCCTGCGGCGGTCGGCGGGCGTCAGCCGGCTCACCGCCTGGACCCGCGTGCTCGTGCTGGCCGAAGCCCTCCAGGGCGTCGCCTGGGCGTCGAGCGTGCTGCTCGTCATGGACCGGCACGACCCGGCGGCCCAAACCTTCGTGCTCTTCGTGCTGCTGATGGTCGGCGCCATGACGGCCATGATCTCGGCGCCGGTGCCGGCCGCGGTCTATGCCGGGCTCCTGCCCATGACGCTCGCCATCGTGGCCTTCGCGCGCCCCGCCGTGGGCTACCAGTTCCTGCCGGTGCTGGCGGTGGCGGGCGCGGCGCAGCTTTACTTCGTGGTGCTGGCGCGCCGCCTCCACTCGACCACGCTCGCCACTCTGTCGTTCCAGGCCGAGAAGGACGCCCTCATCGCCGAGCTCGAACAGTCGAAGCTCAACTCCGACGAGGCGCGCCGCCGCGCCGAGGAGGCGAGCCTCGCCAAGAGCCGCTTCCTCGCCACCATGAGCCACGAGCTGCGCACGCCGCTCAACGCCATCCTGGGCTTCTCGGAGGTGATGAAAGGCGAGCTCTTCGGGCAGCACAGCGTCGCGGTCTACCGCGACTATTCGGCCGATATCCATTCCAGCGGCCAGCACCTGCTGATGCTCATCAACGAGATCCTGGACCTGTCGCGCGTCGAGGCCGGGCGCTACGACCTGCGCGAGGAGTCGACCTCGCTGGCCGCGATCGCCGAGGACTGCCAGCGCCTGCTGACGCTGCGGGCCAGCAAGCGCGAGATCCGCGTCACCGAGATGATCGAGCCCAACCTGCCGCCGATCTGGGCTGACGAGCGCGCCATCCGGCAGGTGGTGCTGAACCTCCTCTCCAACGCCATCAAGTTCACGCCCCAGGGCGGCATCGTGACGGTGAAGGTGGGGTGGACCGCGCAGGGCGGGCAGTATTTCGCCATCCGCGACACCGGCCCCGGCATCCCCGAAGCCGAGATCCCCATCGTCATGTCGTCCTTCGGCCGGGGCACGCTGGCGCAGAAGAACGCGGAGGAAGGGTCGGGGCTCGGCCTGCCGATCGTCAAGGGACTGGTCGAGCTGCACGGCGGCACCTTCACGATCAAGTCTAAGGTGCGCGAGGGCACGGAGGTGATCGTCATCCTGCCGCCCGAGCGCGTCATCGACGCCCTGCCGGCCCTCGACCCCGACGCCCCCGCCGAGCGTCCGGCCCGGACGACGCGCCGCAGCCACCGCCCCGCGGCCTGACCCCTATTCCTTTTCGGCCACGCCCGCCTGGGCGAAGGTCGCCATGCCGGTGTGGCAGGCCAGCGCCGAGCGCACCATGCCGGCCGCCAGGGCCGCGCCCGTCCCCTCGCCCAGGCGCAGGCCGAGGTCGAGCAGCGGCACCTTGCCGAGCCGCCGCAGCACCTCGCCGTGGGCGCCCTCGGCCGAACGGTGGCCCGCCACGCAATGGTCGAGCGCCGCGGGGTCCATGGCATGGAGCACGGCCGCGGCCGCGCAGACCACGTAGCCGTCGAGGATGACCGGGATCCGCTCGATGCGGGCCGCCAGAATCGCCCCGACCATGGCCGCGACCTCGCGCCCGCCGAGCCGGCGCAGCACTTCGAGCGGGTCGCCGAGGTGGTCGCGGTGGAATGCCACCGCCTCCTCGACGACCGCGACCTTTCGGGCGAGGCCCGCCTCGTCGACCCCCGTGCCGCGCCCGACCCAGTCAGAGGCGGGGCCGCCGTAGAGGCCCGCGTAGATGGCGGCCGCCACCGTCGTGTTGCCGATTCCCATCTCGCCGAGGCATAGGAGGTCGGTGCCGTGGATCGCCTCCATGCCGAAGGCGATCGTCGCGGCGCAACCCGCCTCGTCCAGCGCGGCCTCCGAGGCGATGTCGCCCGTGGGGATCTCCAGCGCCAGCTCGAACACCTTGAGGCCGAGGCCGAGGTGGCCGCAGATCTGGTTGATCGCCGCCCCGCCGGCCGCGAAGTTCGACACCATGGCGGCCGTCACCGACTGCGGGTAGGGCGACACGCCGCGCGCCACGACCCCGTGATTGGCCGCGAAGACCGCGACCAGCGGGCGCGAAGCGGTCGGGATCGCCTTCGCCTGCACGGCGCCGAGCCAGGCGGCCAGCTCCTCCAGCCGCCCCAAAGCACCGGCCGGCTTGGTGAGCTGCGCGTCCCGCGCCCGAATGGCGGCCGCGGCCTCCTCGTCGAGCGGCGGCAGGTGGGCCATGAGGGCGCGGATGTCGTCGAAGGGCAGGCCGCTGGTGGACATGGGGCGCTCGCAGTCCGATCGTGTGGGATCGCCCCGTCTTATGGCAGAAGGGGCAGGCCATGCCAGCGTCCCCGCCTGCCCTCTCCGCCGCAGCCCTCGCGGCCGAAGTTCTCGCCTGCCTGCGCTTCTACACGCGCCTGCCCCTGCCGGCCTTCGCGGTCGAGGCGTCGCACCCGCCCGAGCCCTTCGCGCGGGCGCTGCGCTGGGCGCCGCTGGCAGGAACGGCCGTGGGGTCGTTCGGC
>CAXTFP010000256.1:0-5263 GCA_964243135.1 uncultured Lichenihabitans sp. | reverse complement strand
CTCGCCGACCTCGCCGAAATCCGTTCTGCACTGCTCGTCGCCCAGCGGGTGCGCGACCCATGATGACGAAGAGCAAGGCCCGGGCGCCCGGGCGCCTCATGCGCCACCTCGCCCGTGCCGACACCAATGAGGCCGTACAGGTGGGCGCGTCACGTTCCGTCACGCCGAGCCTCGCGGAGGCCATGGAAGAGCTCGCGCTCCGCAGCGCCACTGTCGGCGCGAAGAAAAGCTGGTTCCATGCCATCGGGAATCCCGAGCCCGGCCAGGTCATGGATGACCCGGAGTGGGCGGCCTATTGGGCCGCATTCGAGGCTGAATTCGCCCTCGAAACTCAGGCGTTCATCGAGGTCCAGCATAGCAAAGGCGGGCGCAACCACCGCCACCGTGTCTACTCGCTAGAGCTGTTGCCGCTCAGGTTGGGTCATAGGCGTCGTAGCCTGCTGCGGCGAGATAGTTCCGACACTCTTCGGGTTTGAAGCGCGTGAAGGCGTCGCGGATGGCGGCCCATAGATCCGGGACGGTGCGGGTCGCCGCCGAGCGAAGCAGGGCTTTGAGCTTGGCGAAGGCTTGCTCAATCGGGTTGAAATCCGGGCTGTAGGCTGGAAGGTAGAGCAGCTTCGCTCCTGCCGCTTCGATGGCCTGTCGGACGCCGGCCACCTTGTGGGCCGCGAGATTGTCCATGACGATCGTGTCGCCTGGCTTGAGCGCGGGCACCAGCGTGTCGGTGACGTAGCATGCGAACCGCGTCCCGTTCGTGGCTCCCTCCATGAGATCGACCGCGAAAGGGCCGCTTGACCGCAGGGCGGCGGTGACGGTGGTGGTCTTGTAGTGGCCGTGGGGCACCGCGATGCGGCAGCGCTCGCCCCGCGGTGCTCTCCCATAGCGCCGCTCCATGTTGGTGGCGGTGGCAGTCTCATCCAGAAACACGACGCGCTCGGGATCGAGGTTGAGTTGGCCCTCGAACCAGGCCTCGCGTGCCTCCATCACGTCGGGCCTGTCCTGTTCGGCAGCGTGCAGATCCCTTTTTTACAGGTGATGCCGTGCCGCCGGAAGAAGCGGGACAGCCCGCTCAGGCTCGCCGTGGCGCCGCTCTGCCCCAATGCGTCCCTGATCTCGCGCAGATAGATCTGCGGCCGCGCCTCATAGGCCTTCAGGATAGCAGCCGAATGGGCCTCGGTCCGGTGTGAATGCCGGTCCCCGCCCATCGGCTTGGCGGCGACCGCGCCCTCGGCCCGGAAGCGCGCGTGCCAGCGGATGGCCGTCGCCGCCCCGACACTGAAGCGCTCCGCCGCCTCGCGGCAGGACGCCCCCTCTTCGATGGCCGCGATCACACGCTCGCGCAGGTCCAGCGACAGGGCTCGGGCCATCAGGCTCCTCCGTGATCCGGCCACCATCAAATCATAGCGCCAGCCGCCGCGCTACCCGGGCCGAGTCAACCTGAGCGGCAGCAGCTCTAAGCAGCGCCCGCGCGCCGCACCGCAGCCGGCGAGGCGGCGCGCGGGCCGGGAGGTCGGCCGATGAGCGTCTCCCGCCGACGCTGCGCGGCGATCCCCGGCCGATCGGTGATGGCGCGCGCGCGGGGGCCGCCGGTGAAGATCCCACCACCGATCCTCATCACGACAACTCTCAGCAGGAGACATTCGAATGCCGTTCAAGACGAACCCTTTTCTGAACCAGCTCGGCCCCGACCACCCCAAGGGTTTCGACGTCGTCCATCGTGACACCGCGGTGGACGCTCTTCGACGCGGCCGCATCCGATGCACCAGAGACCGGGTGGCAAGCGAGATGTGCGCCGTAGGCGACCCGGAGTTCTTGCAGCGCCGAACCAAACAGACCATGCCAGAAAGGTACTTGGGAATGGTCTCGGACTACGTGCCGCTGTCGATCACGCCCGCCACCCGACCGGCCTACGCCGCCAGCACCGGCTACAACACGGCAGCGATCCCTCGCTCGGAATTGGTCGTGATCTCGATCGATGTGGACAGGCTGGGCCGGTACGGCCTGCGGCCGCTCGTGACTGATCGGTCACCTCTGGCTGTAGGATGTATCGTGTCGGACGACCTGCAAACCCTCGACGGCGTGCCGTGGGAGAAGGTGCGCAGCAGGCATCTGCGGAAGAACGGCGACGACAGCAGGGGGTACGATGCGGAGTTCCTGGTTTGGGATGCGATTCCTCTCGTCGGGGTGGCCGAGTTGATCTGCCCGGACAGCGAAAGCCGCAGGCTGATGCAGGCGACCGCCAAGGAGTGCGGCATCAAAATCAAAACCGTCGAGGACGGCGCTGCCTTCTTCTGATCGGCGATGAAGGACCGCGTTTGAGTGCCGGGCGGCGCCGTCGTCGCCCGCACCCCTCCTCCCCTTCAAACCGCCTGCGCGAAAGGTGAGGCACGCCGCCTCACGCTCCATGCGTAGCGCATGTCGCCATTGAGCAGGTGCAGATGGTCGGATAAGCGGTTGCGCTCCAGCCACGAGACGGCCGCCTCCAGCTCGGCCATCGTCATCTCGGCCCGGCCCTTGCCGATGACACGCTTCAGCACGGCGTTATAGCCGTGGGAGCGCCCCTGGCCGCGCTGGACCGAGAGGCCCGTATCGTCCTCCACCGCCTGCGCCGCCACCATCTCGCCGATGCGCAGCCGCAGCCGCCGCTCCACCACGGACGGCGGGTTGAGGAGCTCGGTCTGTGGCGTCTCGTGTTCCGTCCGCGCTGCCGCGAAGGACGGCCCAGGCTTCAGCGTGGCGTAGCGCAACCCGAGCGCGTTCGACTCCAAGGGCACGATGCCCTCCTCGCGCGGGCCCCGCTCGGCAAGCTGGTCGAGCAGCCAGTCGGGCAGCAGCGTGCCCTGCCGCGCCGCCTTGGCCTTCTTGGCCAGCGTGCCCTGCTCGGTCTCGATCCGGCGCCGGAAGGTGGCGAACAGCGGGTCGTCGGGGTGGAACACCAGGGCCTGCTGGCCCTCGTAGGGTCCGGCGTTCGGGTCGACCCGCGTCGCCCGCGCGATCATCTGCTCGAGCCAGGGCCGCGAGCGGATGTGGGTCAAGGCCGCCACCACGGCCACCTCGGGCGCGTCCAGCCCCTCGTAGGCCATCGCCACCATCATCAGGATCGACGGCTCGGGCAGGAGGCGGAAGGCCGCGAGGGCCTCATGAGCGTCGCGCTCCGACGAGGTGGCGAGCCGGATGTCGCGCTGCGCCTGCTCGGCCGGCATCCAGCCGCGCAGCACGTCGAGGTAGGCCCGCGCCGCGGCCTAGTCCGGGGCGACGACCAGCAGCTTGCCGAGGCCCCGCGCCGCCGCGCCGGCGGGCAGCTCGCGCTCGGCCCGGCGCTTCGCCCGGAGCTCGCGCGTCGCCTCGAAGGCCTTAGGCAGCAGCTCGGTGGCGAAGCCGGTGCGCAGCGCCGTGAACAGGGCGAGGCGCGTCGTCTCGGTCGGGTGCGGGCCGGACAGCCGGTGTGGCTCCACCGTGACGCGCTCGTCCTCCCCCGCTCCGCTGGCGAGCGGCTTGGACCAGGTCGCCTCGCCGTCGAGCGCCCCGAAGGTGACGGGTGCCGCATCTCGGCGAGGTGCAGCTCCGGCGCGGCGGCGACACCCTGGTAGGTGGTGACGTAGCCGGCGAGACCGCGCGACGGGTCGGGCTCGTTTTCGGTGGCCCGCACGCTCAGTGCGTGGCCGAGCGCCGCCCGCCAGCCCTGGTCGGCGAATGCCTCCTCGGCCTGCAGGCGCAGGCTGTCGCACGGCACGACCCAGACCACGCGCTCCACCGTGCCGGCGGCGATCAGGCTCGCGGCACTGATCACGGGCAGCAGGCTCTTGCCCCCGCCCGGCGTGACCGCGGCGAGCACGTCGCGCACGCCGTCGAGCTCGCCCGCCGCGAGGGCACGCACGAGGCCGGCGACCTAGGCCTGATAGGAGCGGAGCGGGCGGTGGCGGGGCGCGGCGGTAACGCTTCACCATGCGGCCTCGGCCGAAGGATGTGATTCCCCGGCGTCCGCCGACAGGTCGCAGTGGCCGACCCGGCGGGGTCGGAAGCGATCGAGGAGTGACGGGGACGGTCGGGCAGGACGCGCAGACGGAACTGACAGGCGGACGTGACGGGCATGGGCCGGGACAGGCTCAGAACCCCATCGGGAGTAGAAGCGTGCAGGACCAGGATTGTACCACGGCCGAATACGGCCCGGACCTCGAAGTGATCGACGCGGAGGAGGTGCTCGCGGCGCGACCAACCGGGCCGGGCCTGCACCTCATGACGCGCCATAATCTCGAGGCCGCCATCGGTCACTGCAGCCTAGGGAGTGGCGGCGATTGGGAGGACGGCGGCGCCACCTCCCGTGAGGAAGCGGTCCGTATCAAGATGCTGTCGCGCTACCGCGACGATCCCGACAGTCTTCGGCGCCCGCACCTCATGGCCGATGACCGTGTCCTGGCCCGCCTGCGCGATCTCGCTGCCGGGGCTGGCAATATGGAACATACACTCGACATCGTGCGCCGGGCCGCGGTGGTCTCACGGCATACGGGCACGCCCCTGCGTGTCCCGCCGCTGGTCCTCGTCGGCCCCCCCGGCACGGGCAAGAGCCGTATCGCAGGCAAGATCGCGGCTGCCCTCGGCACGACTTCGACCAGAATCAACGGCACGTCGATCCAGGACTTCGGGCCGTTGCTGGGCTATGGATCGGCTTGGCGCGGTGCTGGTATTGGAGCAGTCGCGAAATCACTGATCTCCTGTCCGACGACTTCTCCCATAATCATCATCGACGAAGCCGAGAAGGTGAGATCGGTCGAGCAACGTGAGTGCCCCCTGGACTGCCTCCTTCCACTTCTGGAAAGCACCACGGCAGCTTCGTTTTGCGAGAATTACATTGATATACCGCTGAGGTCGGAATACGTCATCTGGATATTCTATGCCAATAGCCTCGATGGATTGTCGAAACCTTTATTCGATCGTTGCATTGTGATTGACGTGCCCGAGCTCTGCGGCGACGCGCGCCGTCGGGCCCTGGAGGAGCTCGTCGCCGACACGGTGCTCGACCACGGAGTGGCGCCCGCCGACCTCGACGAGGAGAGCCTGGCGGTGCTCGACGGGGTCGGCCTGCGGCGTGCTCGGGCCGTGGTGACTGCCGCCCTGGCGGGAGCCCTCGAGGCGGGCCGGGACTGGCCCACGGCCGCCGACTTCCAGGTCGCAGCGGCGCTGCTCGGCGGCGAAGCCGTCCGGCCACGCCGGCGTGCCGTCGGCTTCGTGCACTTCTGACGGGGCCGCGCCGCCGCCGACATGC
>CAXTFP010000255.1:0-5276 GCA_964243135.1 uncultured Lichenihabitans sp. | reverse complement strand
CCACCGAGAAGCCCGCGGGCGACAACCGGGAGCAGGCATCGCGCACGCCCGGCCCGGGGCCGGCGGAACCCGCGGGCGGCCCGCGCGAGGCGGCTTCCGGCACGGTGGCGGAGCTGCTCGCGCGGCACGCCGAGGCCAACGGCGTGCCGCTGAAGCTCGCCCAGGCCGTGGTCCAGATCGAGAGCCGCGGCAACGCGCGGGCCTCGAACCACGGCGCGCTGGGCCTCATGCAGATCAAATACGGCACGGCCCGCGCGGCGGGCTTCGGCGGGGCCGCGGTGGGCCTCTTCGTGGCCGACACCAACCTGCGCTACGGCATGAAGATCCTGGGGCAGGCCTACAAGGCCGCGGGCGGCGACACTTGCGGAGCGCTGATGCGCTACCAGTCGGGCCACCTGTCGACCCACATGAACGCCGCCAACCGCGCCTATTGCACCCGCGCCCGGGCCATCATGGCGCACGCCTGAATGGTGGATGCCGCGTGGCCGATTGGGACCCCGCCCTCTACGCGCGTTTCGAGGACGAGCGGACGCGCCCCGCTGCCGAACTCCTCGCCCGCGTGCCGCTCGACGCGCCCCGCTTCGCCTGCGACCTCGGCTGCGGGCCGGGCAACTCGACCGAGCTGATCGTCCGGCGCTTCCCCGGCGCCGAGGTGGTCGGGCTCGACACGTCGGACGCCATGCTGGACAGCGCGCGTCGGCGCCTCCCCGGCGTCGCCTTCGCCAGGGCCGACGCCGCGACCTGGGCGCCGGAGCGCGCGCCGAACCTCATCTTCGCCAATGCCGTGCTGCAATGGGTGCCGGACCACCCGGCGCTGCTGCCCCAGCTGTTCGGCCTGCTGGCGCCCGGCGGCGTCCTGGCCGTGCAGATGCCCGACAACCTCGCCGAGCCCTCGCATCGCCTGATGCGCGAGGTCGCGGCGGACGGCCCCTGGGCCCAGGCCATCGGCGACCCCGCCGTCGCGGGCCGGCTCGGCCGCATGCTGTCGGCGGAGCGCTACTACGACCTCCTCGCGCCCCTGGCGGCCGAGGTCGACCTGTGGCGCACAGCCTACCAGCACCGCATGGCTTCGGCCGCCGCCATCGTCGAGTGGGTCAGCGCCACGGGGCTGAGGCCCTTCGTCGATCCCCTGCCGCCCGATCTCAGGTCCGGCTTCCTATCGGCCTACGGGGCCGCGGTCGAGGGCGCCTATCCGCCCCGTGCGGACGGGCGCCGGTTGCTCGCCTTCCCGCGGCTGTTCATCGTGGCGCGCAGGCCGTCCTGACGGGGACGACGGGTTCCCGCGACGATGCGGCGCCGAACCGGGGCGGGGCTCCGCGGGTTCTCCGGCCACACGCCGCGGGGGGACGCCATGACCGACGAACCGAACAAGCCCGACCTCCTCGCCGGCGTGGCGCTCGACGCCTTCCCCCCGTCGGGCCTGCTGGCCGGCACGGTCGGCGGCGTCGACGCCCTCCTGGTGCGCGACGGCGACGCTGTACGTGCGATCGGGGCGAAATGCACCCACCTCGGCGCGCCGATGGCCCAGGGTCTGCGGGTCGGCGGCGAGCTGCGCTGCCCCTGGCACCACGCCTGCTTCAGCACCGCCACCGGGCGCGCCACCAAGGCGCCGGCCTTCGATCCCCTCCCGGTCTGGCCCGTGGCGGTCGAGGGCGGGCGGGTCCGGGTCACGCAGGCGGAGCCGATGGCGCCGCCGCGGCCCGAGGTCACGCTGGCCGAGGGGCCCTTCGTGGTGCTGGGCGGGGGAGCCGCGGGCCATGCGGCCGCCCTGGCCATCAAGGAGCGGGCGCCGCGGGCGCGCTGCATCGTCCTGTCGGACGACGAGCACGCCCCGTACGACCGCACCATCCTGACGAAGGACTACCTCGACGGGAAGTTCGGCGACGAGCACCTGCCGATCAGCCGTGCATCGCTCGACAGGCTCGGGATCGAGCTCCGCCTGTCCACCGCCGTCGAGCGGATCGACCGCGCCCGGCGGGAAGTCGTGCTGGCCGGCGGCGAAGCGGTGCCCTACGCCAGGCTGCTCATCGCGACGGGCTCGGAGCCGAAGCGGCCCGACGTGCCGGGTGCCGAGGGCGACCACGTCCGCGTGCTGCGCAGCCTCGCCGACTGCCGGGCCATCCTGGCGCGGCTCGGCACGGCCAAGCGCGTCGTCGTGCTGGGGTCGAGCTTCATCGGGCTCGAAGCCGCGGCCTCGCTGATGAGCCGCGGCGTGTCGGTCACGGTGGTGACGCCCGAAGAGGCCCCCACCGCCAAGGTGTTCGGCGCCGCGGTGTCGGATGCCATCATGGCGGCGCACCGTGCCCAGGGCGTCGCCTTCGCGCTCGGGCGCGAGGCCAGGGCCATCGGGCCCGACAGCGTGACGCTCGACGACGGATCCGTGCTGCCGGCCGACCTCGTGGTCGTGGGCATCGGCGTCGCGCCCCGCACGGCGCTGGCCGAGGCCGCGGGCCTCGCGGTCGAGGACGGCGTGGTGGTGGACTCCCGGCTGCGCACCGCCGATCCCGCCGTCTACGCGGCCGGCGACATCGCCCGCTGGCCCGATCCCCACACGGGCCGGCCCATCCGGGTCGAGCATTGGGTCGTGGCGCAGCGCCAGGGACAGGTCGCGGCCGCCAACATGCTGGGCGGCGACGTGCCCTTCACCGAGGTGCCGTTCTTCTGGTCGAAGCACTTCGACCTCGCGATCCGCTACGTCGGCCATGCCGGCCAGGACGACGCGGTGGCGGTCGACGGCTCGCCGGCGGGGCGCGACGCCACCGTGTCGTTCAGCCGCGACGGCTGCGTCGAGGCCGTGGCCACGGTGGGCCGCGACCTCGAAGCCCTGGAGCGGGCGCACGCCATGGAGGGCGCCGTCGCGGCGTGAGCCGGGGCCGGCCTCGACCTCGCGCCCGTCACATCCGCGGTGGTCCGCCCTTGCCGCCGCCGGGGGGCTTCGGCGGCCAGGAGCCCTGCGGGCGCTCCAGGCTCTGCTCGTGGCCGATCGCGCGCTCGACGACGTCGATGAACTGCTGGAGGTTCATGAAGTCACTCGCGGATTCGCCGGAAGCGTGCGGGTCCGCCAGGATCGTGGTGACGAGGTTGCGCCGGTCTTCTACCAAGAAGTCGCGCAGCGAGCGCAGGCTGTCGATATGTTCTTTCAAGGTCCACCTTCGCGCGGTCGCGGGGCCGGGGGCGTCGGGGCCGGGGCGCCGACGGGGCCGCCATCATGGAGTCGGCATAGCCCAGGCGGAGACCCGCGGCCACTCTCCTCCGCGGAGCGCGGGCCGCCCAGTGGCGCGTCCGCGCGGGGCGCGCCGTTCGGCGGGCGTTCACCGGTGGCCTGCCACGGTGCCCATTGCCGATTTGTAACGCCGCTCGCCCTTGCCACCGGGCGACCCCGTCGATACCGAGACCGATCGAGCGGGAGGGAAAGTTGAGGCCGGTGTCTTGAACGCACCCACGTCGGATCTGGACGCCATCCCGCTCTTCGGCGGGGGGTTCATGGCCGTGGCGCAGCTCGCCAGCCATCACGGCGTCCTCGCGTCCGCGGCCCAACTGTCCCACCGCTCCGGCCTCGGCGACGTGCCGCCGACGGCCGACGACCTCGCCCGCGCGGCGATCGGGGTGGGGCTGAAGGCCCGCGTGGTCCGCGACCCCAGCGCCAAGCGCATGCGCTCGATCCCCGTGCCGGCCATCCTCAAGGTCAAGGACGGCACCTGGGCGGTGTTTGGCCTGGAGACCGAGCCGGGCCTCCATCGCGTCATCGACCCCGTGACGCGGCGGCAGCTCCAGCTTTCGGTCGAGGAGGTGCTGGAGCGCCTCGATCGCGACGTGATCCTGATCGGCAAGAGCGCCGAACTGTCGGCCGAGCAGTTGAAGTTCGGCCTCGCCTGGTTCGTGCCGGCCATCCGGCGCTACCGCAAGCCGCTCGTCCACGTTTTGGTGGCGTCCTTCTTCATCAACCTCCTGGCGCTCGCGACCCCGCTGGTGTTCCAGCTCGTCGTCGACAAGGTGCTGGTGTCGAAGAGCTACTCGACGCTGGTGGTGGTCATCGCCGCGATGGTGCTGATCTCGGTCTTCTCGGGGCTGCTGAAGTACCTGCGGGCCTACGTGCTCAACCACACCTCGAACCGCATCGACGTCGAGCTCGGCGCCAAGCTCTACGCCCACCTGATCCGCCTGCCGATCTCCTATTTCGAGCGCCGCCCGGCCGGGGTGATCGTGACGCGCGCCCGCGAGATCGAGACCGTGCGGCGCTTCCTCACGGACCAGAGCCTGACGTCCGTCGTCGACCTCCTGTTTCTGTTCATCTACCTCGGCGTGCTGGTGCTCTATTCGCCGGGGCTGACGCTGGTGATCCTGCTGCTGATCCCCGTCTATTTCGGCATCAGCCTGGCCGTGAAGCCCGCCTACCGGCGCCGGCTGAAGGACAAGTTCCGCCGCTGGTCGAAGGCCCAGCAACTGCTCGTCGAGACGGTCGTCGGCATCCAGACCATCAAGGCCTCGGCGGTCGAGCCCATCTTTCAGAAGCTGTGGGAGGAGCGGCTGTCGGCCTACGTCAAGGCGGGCTTCCGCTCGGGCATGCTGGGCACCCTCACCCAGACCGGCATCTCCTTCGTCACCAACCTGCAGACCGCGCTGATCCTGTTCTTCGGCACGCAGCTCGTCATCTCGGGCAGCATGACGGTGGGCGGCCTCATCGCCTTCTCGATGATCGGCCAGCGCGTGACGCAGCCGATCCTGCGCAGCGCCCAGCTCTACCAGGGCTTCCAAGAGGTGCAGGTGTCGCTCGAAAACTTGGCCGACATCCTCGACGCGCCCGTGGAGCAGCAGCCCCTAGCGGTCCAGGCCCTGCCGGCCCCGCAGGGGGCGATCCGGCTGCGCGACGTGTCGTTCCGCTACCGGCCCGAGCTGCCCGAGGCCCTGCGCCGCATCAGCCTCGACATCGTGCCCGGCGAGGTGATCGGCATCGTCGGGCCGTCGGGCTCCGGCAAGTCGACGCTGACCAAGCTCGTGCAGCGCTTCCACGCCCCGACGGCGGGCGACATCCTGGTGGACGGCGTCGACATCGCCGGGGTCGACCCGACCTGGCTGCGGCGCCAGCTCGGCGTGGTGCTGCAGGAGAACTTCCTGTTCAACCAAACGGTGCACGAAAACATCGCGCTCGCGCATCCGTCCCTGTCGCGGGCGGGCGTCGTGCGGGTGGCGAAGCTCGCCGGCGCCGACGAGTTCATCGCCAAGCTGCCCCAGGGCTACGATACCACCATCGAGGAGCGGGGCGCCAACCTGTCGGG
>CAXTFP010000254.1:0-5288 GCA_964243135.1 uncultured Lichenihabitans sp. | reverse complement strand
GCCTCCGACGCGCTGCGCCGGCGGCTGCTCGCCATCGAGGCGGCCTTCCCGGCGCTCGCCGCACCGGCGGGGCCGAGCGCCACCGTCGGGGCGAAGCCGTCGGAGAAGTTCAAGACGGTGCGCCACCGCGTGCCCATGCTGTCGCTCGGCAACGTCTTCGCGGACGAGGACGTCGCGGAGTTCGACGCCCGCGTGCGGCGCTTCCTCGGCCTCGGGCCCGAGGCGCCCCTCGCGGTCACGGCCGAGCCCAAGATCGACGGCCTGTCCTGCTCGCTGCGCTACGAGGGCGGGCAACTGGTCCAGGCCGCGACGCGCGGCGACGGCTTCGAGGGCGAGGACGTCACGGCCAACATCCGCACGGTCGAGGCCATCCCCAACGCGCTCCGCGGCCCGGGCGTGCCCGACGTGCTGGAGGTGCGGGGCGAGGTGTTCATGACGAAGCCCGACTTCGCGGCCCTCAACGCGCGCCAGGCCGAGGCTGGCCGGCCCGTCTTCGCCAACCCGCGCAACGCCGCCGCCGGCTCGCTGCGCCAGCTCGACTCCGCCATCACGGCGTCGCGGCCCCTCCGCTTCTTCGCCTACGCCTGGGGCGACCATTCGCCCCTGCCGGCTGACACCCAGAGCGGCATGATCGCGGCCTTCGCGGCCATGGGCCTGCCCACCAACCCGCTGACGGCGCTGTGCCGCTCGGCCGAGGACCTGCTGGCCAAATACCGGGAGATCGAGGCCCAGCGCGCCACGCTCCCCTATGACATCGACGGCGTCGTCTACAAGGTGGACGACCTCGCCTACCAGGGCCGGCTCGGCTTCGTGTCGCGGGCGCCGCGCTGGGCGGTGGCCCACAAGTTCCCGGCCGAGCGCGCCACGACGACCCTGCTGGGCATCGAGGTCCAGGTCGGCCGCACGGGTTCGCTGACGCCGGTGGCGCGGCTCCAGCCCGTGACTGTGGGGGGCGTGGTGGTCGAGAACGCCACGCTGCACAACGAGGACGAGATCGCCCGCAAGGACGTGCGAGTGGGCGACACGGTCCGGGTGCAGCGGGCCGGCGACGTCATCCCGCAGATCGTCGAGGTGCTGCTTGACCTCCGTCCCGCCGGTGCCACGCCTTACCGCTTCCCCGACACCTGCCCGGCCTGCGGCTCGGCGGCCATCCGCGAGATCGACGAGAAGACCGGCGAGGCGGACGTCGTGCGGCGCTGCACCGGGGGCCTCGTGTGCCCGGCCCAGGCGGTCGAGCGGCTGCGCCACTTCGCGTCGCGCAACGCCTTCGACATCGAGGGCCTGGGCGACAAGCAGATCGCGCTGTTCTACGCCGAGGGACTCATCCGGACCCCGTCGGACATCTTCTCGCTCGAGGCGCGCGACGCCGAGGGGCTGACGCGGCTGGCGAACCGCGACG
The DNA here is from genome assembly GCA_964243135.1 of uncultured Lichenihabitans sp. Classification (GTDB taxonomy): domain Bacteria; phylum Pseudomonadota; class Alphaproteobacteria; order Rhizobiales; family Beijerinckiaceae; genus Lichenihabitans. The sequence continues at coordinate 3,889 of CAXTFP010000254.1, read as the reverse complement.
GCTTCGGCGCCACCTCCGTGCGCAACCTGTTCGCGGCCATCGCGGCGCGGCGGCGGATGCCGCTGAACCGGTTCCTGTTCGCGCTCGGCATCCGCCGCGTGGGGGAAACCAACGCGCGGCGCCTCGCCCGCCACTTCGGCACGGTGGAGGCCCTGCGGGCGGCCGCGCGGGCCGCGGCCGAGCCGGAGGGGGAAGGCCGCGCCGAGCTCAGGGCCATCGACGGGCTCGGCGACGTCGTGGCCGAGGCCCTGGCGGACTTCTTCGCCGAGGACCACAACGCGGCCGAGGTCGATCGCCTGCTCGCCGCCGTGGCCGTGCAACCCATGGAGGCCGCGGCCTCGACGAGCCCGATCAGCGGCAAGACGGTGGTGTTCACGGGGTCGCTGGAGCGGATGACGCGGGACGAGGCCAAGGCGCGGGCCGAGGCGCTGGGCGCCAAAGTGTCGGGCTCCGTGTCGGCCAAGACCGACATCGTGGTGGCGGGTCCCGGCGCGGGATCGAAGGAGAAGAAGGCCCGGGAGCTCGGCCTCCAGGTCATCGGCGAGGACGACTGGCTCGCGCTGGCCGGCGGCGCAACGCCGCAGTCAAGTGGCCCGGAGGCCGAAGTGGAAGAGAGCGAGGGACCAGAACACGACTGAGCGGCGCCTCACCCTCTACTGCACAGAGTGGGAGGCCGATCGATGAACAGTGGGTGAACAAGGATCGAGAGCGAGGGCGATGCTTGGATCGCGTGTCTCGTTTGCGGAACAAACGGGGATCGTGTCGCATTCGTTCCTCGAAGGCGCTGCTCTCAGGACGGATCACACATGTTTTCGAATTCAATCACCTCCTATCGGGGGACGATCCGCAGGGTCGCCACGGCGGGCCTCGCGGCTCTGTCGCTCGGCACGATGATGGTCGCGACCAGCGAGCCCGCGCAGGCCCGCGGCTTCTTCCGCGGCGGCGGGTTTCACGGCGGCTACGGCGGGTTCCGCGGCGGCTTCGGCGGCTTCCGGGGCGGCTACGGCGGGTTCCGCGGCGGCTTCGGCGGCATCGGCTACCGTCGCTTCGGCTACGGCGGCTTTGGTGAATATCGCCGCTTCGGCTATCGCCGCTTCGGTTACGGCTTTCCGCTTGCCGTCGGCCTTGGGCTCGGCTACGGCGCCGCCTACGGCTACGGCGGCTATCCCTACGGTGGGTACGGCGGCTACGGCGATGCGGGTTACGCCGGCAACAGCTACGGTGATGAGGGCCAGGGCTACCAGACGGCCGGATACGGCGGCTACGGGTACAACGGCCGGCGCCGTGGCCTCTACAGCTGCAATCCTTACACGGAGAAGCGCACGCGCCTGGAGCGCAAAGCCTGCAAATATTGATGGTTAGACGCTGACTGAATCCCCTCCCGTCAGCGCCCTTCTCTCCGCTGGGGAGAAGAGCGCCCCCCGCGGGTGCCGGATGAGTGAGGACGGCGGCCTCGGGGGAAGCGGGACGCTCTACGGGCGTCACGCGCCCCGCGCGAGGCCGAGCTCCAGCCCGGCCAGGAAGCCCGCGAGGTCGTCGGTGGCGACGTCCACGAAGGGCTCCTCGGTGCCGAGCCGCTCCCAGGGCTCGCGGTGGTCCTGCGTGGAGGACGGCGGCACGATCAGCACCGTCGCCATGCCCCGCTCGTGCGGCACCCGCAGGTTCTTCACGAGATCCTCGAACATGGCGGAGCGCCGCGGGTCGACGCCGTGGAGCGCGAAGAAGCGGTCGTAGGTGGCGACCTCGGGCTTGGGAACGAGATCGGCCGCCACGATGTCGAACACCGCCTCGAACCCGTCCACCGCGAAGCCCAGCCGCTCCGTGGTGCGCAACGCGTGGTCGCGCGAGCCGTTGGTGAGGATCAGCTTGCGGCCCGGCAGCGCCGCGATGGCTTCCACCAGCGCCGGGTCGGCCGGCAGCGACGTGCGGTCGATGTCGTGCACGAAGTCGAGGAAGGCTTCGGGCGCGATGGCGTGGTCCTCGATCAGCCCCTTCAAGGTCGTGCCGTAGCGGCGGTAGTAGTATTTCTGCAGCCCGCGCGCCGTCAGCCCGTCGATGCCCATGAGGTCGGCGAGCCATCGCGTGATGCGCTCGTCGATCATCGGCCAGACGGTGCTGCCGGCGGGGTAGAGCGTGTTGTCGAGGTCGAACACCCAGGTGTCGACCTCCGCGAAGCGCGCCCGCACGTCCGGGCCGGGCAGGGCCCGGCGCGTGAGGGCGCGGGCCGTCGCCTCGGCGCCCTCGACGACATCCCGGACGGAGGACGCGGTGCCCGTGCCCTCCGTCACCGGGTGATGAGCGTCCCGGCGCCGTGGTCGGTGAGGAGTTCCAGCAGCACCGAATGGCGCACCTTGCCGTCGAGGATCACTACGCCCTCGACGCCCTGCTCCAGCGCGTAGATGCAGGTCTCCACCTTGGGGATCATGCCGCCCGTGATGGTGCCGTCGGCGATCAGCTCACGGATGGCGTCGACGCTGAGCTCCTTGATGAGCGCTCCATCCTGGCCGAGCACGCCCGGCACGTCGGTCAGCAGCAGCAGGCGCTTGGCCTTGAGGGCGCCCGCGATGGCGCCCGCGAAAGTGTCGGCATTGACGTTGTAGGTGGCCCCGTCGCTCCCCTGGGCCACGGGCGCCAGCACGGGGATCAGTTCGCGGCCCAGCACCTGGTCCAGCACGGTGGTGTCGACCGTCGAGGGGTCGCCCACGAAGCCGAGGTCGACGCCGCCCTCCGCGAGGTGGCCCGCCTCGTCGACCGGCAGCTCCAGCTTGGTGGCCGTCACCATGTTGCCGTCCTTGCCGCAGAGCCCGATGGCCCGGCCGCCCTCGGCGTTGATGAAGCCCACGATCTGCTTGTTGATGGAGCCGCACAGCACCATCTCGACGATCTCGATCGTCGGCTTGTCGGTGACGCGCAGCCCGTTCGAGAACTGCGACTGGATGCCGAGCTTTTTCAGCATGGCGCCGATCTGCGGGCCGCCGCCGTGCACCACGACGGGGTTCACGCCGGACTGCTCCAGCATCACCATGTCGCGCGCGAAGGAGCGGGCCGTGGCCTCGTCGCCCATGGCGTGGCCGCCGTATTTCACCACCACGATCGCGTCGTCGTAGCGCAGCATGTGGGGCAGCGCCTGGGTCAGGATCTCGGCGCGCTCCGCCGGGCTGCCCTTTTCCACGTCCGTCATGCTGTGCTGATCCATCGTTCGGAAAGGATGGCCCGCTTATCGGCCGGCGCGGGGCGGCTGAAGCTTGGGGGGCAGGGCGCCGCGCTCGTGGAGCAGCCGCGCCACGCTTTCGCGCAGCTCCGGCACGCCCGCCCCGGTTTGGGTAGACGTCAGGATCACGCGCGGGAAGGCTGCGGGGTGGCGGGCCAGCGCCGCCTCGGTCTCGGCCACGCGGGCCTCGCGGTCCTTGGCCTTGAGCTCGTCGCCCTTGGTCAGCACCACCGCGTAGGAGGCGGCGGCGCGGTCGAAGGAGGTCATCTGCTCGTGGTCCACGTCCTTGAAGCCGTGGCGGCCGTCGACCAGCAGGTAGACGCGCTGGAGCGAGGCGCGGCCCCGAAGGTATTGCTCGACGAGGGCGGTCCACTCGGCGATCCTGGTCTTGCTGACGGCCGCGTAGCCGTAGCCCGGCATGTCCACGAGGCTGAGCATGCCGCCGAGGTCGAAGAAGTTGAGCTGCTGCGTGCGGCCCGGCGTGTGGGACACGCGCGCCAGCGTCTTACGCCCCGTCAGCGCGTTGACCAGCGACGACTTGCCGACGTTGGAGCGGCCCGCGAAGGCGATCTCGGGCAGGCCGATCGGGGGCAGCGCCTCGACGGTGGGCGCTCCGGCCACGAAGTCGCAAGCCTGCGCGAACAGCAGCCGTCCTGCCTCGACATAATCGGGCTCGGC
>CAXTFP010000253.1:0-5294 GCA_964243135.1 uncultured Lichenihabitans sp. | reverse complement strand
TCGCCCGGTCGCGCTCGGTGCCGGTCTCGAGGTCGAAGTCCCACGCCGGGTTGACGAGGGCCACCTTCACGGCATGTCTCCGCGGCAGAGAGGGCGCGACCGAACGTGGGCTGACGTCATCCCGCTATCCTAGCCAGCCGCGCGCGCCGTGTCTCCGGCCGATCGCGCCGGGACGGGTATGCCGTGTTCCCCCGCGAGCCAGTCGACCAGCCGCGCCACGCCGTCGCGCCAGGGGCGCCAGGGGCCGAGGCCGAGCACCTCGGCGACGCGCCGCGCGTCCGACACGTAGTAGCGCTGGTCGCCGGGGCGCCAGTCGTGCATCGCGGCCTCGACGGGGCGGCCCGTGAGGGCTTCGAGGTGGCGCAGCAGCTGACGCAGGCTCACGGCGTTGGCGGGGCCGCCGCCGAGGTTGAAGGCCCGGCCGGCCACGCGGTCCATGTTGCGCCAGCAGCCGAGATAGGCGTCCACCGCGTCGTCGACGTCGAGGATGTCGCGCACCTGGCAGCCGTCGCCGGACAGGCTGATGGGCTCGCGCTCCAGGGCCCGGATGGCGAAATGCGCCACCCAGCCCTGGTCCTCGGTGCCCATCTGGCGCGGCCCGTAGATGCAGCTCATGCGCAGCACGGCGGTGGGCACGCCGAAGCTGCGGGCGAAGTCGAGCACGTATTGGTCGGCCGCGCCCTTGGAGCAGCCGTAGGGCGTGTGGAAGTCGAGGGAGCGCGATTCGCCGACGCCGGCGCCGCGCAGGAGAGGGTCCGTCGGCACATAGGCGTCGTTGGTGAGGGTCAGCTCGACGTCCGCGAGGTCGCCGTAGACCTTGTTGGTCGAGGCGAAGACGAGCGGCACGGGCATGGGGCGCCGCCGCAGCGCGTCGAGCAGCGTCACGGTGGAGCGGACGTTGATCTCGAAGTCGTCGAGCGGCTCGACCATGGAGGTGGTCACCGCCACCTGGGCCGCGAGGTGGAACACCGCGTCGGCCTCGGCCGCAGCGCGGGTGAGCGCGTCGGCGTCGCGCAGGTCGGCCACCACCGCCGTCACGGCCCCGCCGTGGCGCGCCTTCAGCCAGTCGAGGTTGCGCGCGACGCCGGGGCGCGACAGCGCGTCGTAGACCGTGACGCGGTGGCCCTGGCGCAACAGCCGGTCCGACAGGTTCGAGCCGATGAAGCCGGCCCCTCCCGTGACGAGGATCCGGGCCGGCTCGCGCGGGTCGGCGCCGGGACCGCTCACGCCACGAGGCCCCGCGCTTCGAGTTCGCGCCGCGCTTCGGCCACGCGGTCCACGGCCTCCTGGCGCGCCACCCACTCGGCGAGCTCGGCCAGGCCGTCGCGGAAGTCCGCCAGCGGCTCGTAGCCGAGGTCCTCGCAGATGCGGTCGATGTCCGGGATGCAGTGGCGGATGTCGCCGGCCCGCGCCTTCCCGGCGATCTCGGGCGGCAGGTCGCTCCGGCCCATCGATTCGGCCAGCAGCGTCGCCACCTCCTCGACGGTGCGGTCCTCGCCCGAGCCGACGTTGTAGACGCCGCCCGCCGCCTTCGGGTGGTCGAGCGCCAGGATGAAGGCGCGCGCGACGTCCGCCACGTGGACGAAGTCGCGGCGCTGCTGCCCGTCCTCGAAGATCACCGGCGGCACGCCGTTGTGGAGCCGCGACGCGAAGATCGCCAGCACGCCCGTGTAGGGGTTGGACAGCGCCTGGCCGGGCCCGTAGGCGTTCCACATCCGCAGCGCCACGCCCTCCATGCCGTAGGCGGGGGCGAGGGTGAGCGTCAGCCGCTCCTGGGTGTATTTCGAGATGGCGTAGACGGAGGCCAGCGTCGGGCGCTTCGACTCGGGCGTCGGCACCGGCTCCATGGGACGGCCCTGGCGGTCGAGCGGGTCCCAGGTGCCGTCGGGGTTGCGCGGGCCGCGCAGCACGTCCTCGTGGAGGGCGCCGTCGCGGTCGCGGTAGAGGCCCTCGCCGTAGATGCTCATCGAGGACGCCACGACGACGCGCTTCACGGGCCGGTCGATGAGCTTCTGGAACAGGGTCGCGGTGCCGAGGTCGTTGACCGACACGTAGCGGTCGACCGCGTACATGCTCTGGCCGACGCCGACCTCGGCCGCGAGGTGGACCACCTTGTCGACGCCTTCGAGGGCGCGGGCCACGGCGTCGCCGTCGCGCACGTCGCCCTCGTGGAACTCGACGTCCGGGCCGAGCTCGTGCAGGGCGGAGCGGTCGGCGTGGACCTGGCCGATGAGGCTGTCCAGCACCCTGACGTCGTCGCCCTTGTCGAGCAGGGCGCGCGCCAGGTGGCGCCCGATGAATCCGGCGCCGCCGGTGATCAGGACCTTTTCAGCCATACGTGGCCTGTTCCTCAATCTGTGCAGGCAAGACCCTTCTCCCGCTGGCGGGAGAAGGTGGCGCGCAGCGCCGGATGAGGGGAGCGTCGGGCGTCCGGGTTCCCCTCATCCGCCCTCGCTACGCTCGGGCACCTTCTCCCGCAAGCGGGAGAAGGATACGCGGCCTCAAACGGCTTCGGCGTCAGGCCGCTTCGGGGGTCTTGGCGGCTTCGGCGGCGGCGCGCTCCTGCGCCTTCTTCTTCGGCAGGGCCTTGGTGGGGTTGTTGCGGACGGGCTTCTCGCCGACGCCGATCGAGGCCAGCAGGCGGAGCACGCGGTCCGTCGGCTGGGCGCCCTTGGTGATCCAGTCCTTGGCCTTGTCGGCGTCGATGACGAGGCGGTTCGCGTCCTCGGCGGGCTTCAAGGGGTCGAAGGTGCCGATCTTCTCGACGAAGCGGCCGTCGCGCGGCGCGCGGGCGTCCGCCACGACGATGCGGTAGAACGGACGCTTCTTGGCGCCCCAGCGGGCGAGGCGGATCTTCAGGGCCATGGTTCAGTTCCTGCTGTCTGAGTTTGTGGAGTCTTCATCGCGGTTGCGCTGAATGAGGTTGTCGATGTCGCCCTCCGGGTCGCCGGAGAGACCCCGGGAGGCGAAGACCTCGACGTCGACCGAGCCGTCGTCGAGCACGTCGATCTCCCAATATTCGCCGGGCTCGCTCACGAGCAGCGACATGGCGTCGGCGCGGTAGGCCGCGGGCGTGAAGCTGAGGCCGGCCGCGGTCAGGCGCTCGCGTAGGGCGTCGAAGGCCGCCACCATCTCGGGCGTGGGGCTGCCGCTCACTTCTTCTTGCCCCCGAAGGGGTTGAAGCCGCCGCCGAGGCCCGGCAGCCGCCCGCCGCCGAGGCCGGGCAGGCTCGGGGGCAGCTTGGCGCCCAGGCTGGAGCCGAAGCCGCCGGGCGGCAGCGCCGGCACGCCGCCCTTGCCGATCTGCTTCGACAGCGCTTCGAGCTCCGCCGGGCTCGGCTCGGGCAGGCCGCCCATGCCGCCGCCCATCCCGCCGCCGCCGAGGCCGAACATCGAGGCCATCTTGCCGAGGCCGCCCTTCTTGGCGCCGCCCAGCATCTTCATCATGTCGGCCATCTGCCGGTGCTGCTTCAGCAGCTTGTTCACGTCCTCGACCTTCATGCCGGCGCCGGCCGCGATGCGCTTCTTGCGCGACGCCTTGAGGATGTCGGGGTTGCGGCGCTCCTGGCGGGTCATGGACGAGATGATGGCGCGCTGGCGCTTGATCACCCGCTCGTCGACGTTGGCCTCGGCCATCTGCTGCTTGATCTTCCCCATGCCGGGCAGCAGGCCCATGATGCCGCCCATGCCGCCGAGCTTCTCGATCTGGGCGAGCTGGGCGCTGAGGTCCTCGAGGTCGAAGCGCCCCTTGCGCATCTTCTCGGCCATCTTCACGGCCTGCTCGGCGTCGATCGACTCGGCGGCCCTCTCGACCAGCGAGACGATGTCGCCCATGCCGAGGATGCGGTCGGCGATGCGGGACGGGTGGAAGTCCTCCAGAGCGTCCATCTTCTCGCCGGTGCCGATCAGCTTGATGGGCTTGCCGGTGACGGCGCGCATGGACAGGGCCGCGCCGCCGCGGCCGTCGCCGTCGATGCGCGTCAGGACGATGCCGGTGACGCCGACGCGCTCGTCGAAGCTTTTGGCGAGGTTGACGGCGTCCTGGCCCGTCAGGCTGTCGGCGACGAGCAGGATCTCGTGGGGGCGGGCCGCGGCCTTGATCTCGCCCATCTCGGCCATCAGCGGCTCGTCGATGTGGGTGCGGCCGGCCGTGTCGAACATGACGACGTCGTAGCCGCCGAGCCGAGCCGCCTGCTCGGCGCGCCGGGCGATCTGCACGGGCGTCTGTCCGACGACGATCGGCAGCGTGTCGACGCCGACCTGACGGCCGAGCACCGCGAGCTGCTCCTGGGCGGCCGGGCGCTTCACGTCGAGCGAGGCCATCAGCACGCGGCGGTTCTGCCGGTCGACGAGGCGCTTGGCGATCTTGGCCGTGGTCGTCGTCTTGCCGGCGCCCTGGAGCCCGACCATCATGATGGCGACGGGGGCGGGGGCATCGAGGTCGATGGGTTTCGCGTCCGAGCCCAGCGTCTCGACCATCACGTCCGAGACGATCTTGACGACCATCTGCCCCGGGGTGACGGATTTCACCACGTTGGCACCGACGGCGCGCTCGCGCACCTTGTCGGTGAAGCTCCGCACCACGTCGAGCGCCACGTCGGCTTCCAGCAGCGCGCGGCGCACCTCGCGCATGGCGGCCGTGACGTCGGCCTCGGTCAGCGCCCCGCGGCGGGTCAGCCCGTCGAAGATGCCGGACAGTTTCTCTGTCAGTCCCTCGAACATGGATGGATCTCCGGCCGGATGGAGCGGCGAACCGCGGTGGAAACGCCAAGGCGAAGCGCGCCCGAGGGCGCATCAGCGCTGTCGGACGTTCGCCTCCCTGCACGGGGCAGGGTCGGCGTTGGCAGGCCCGCGAGGGCCACGGCGGGGACTTAGGGCAGGGAAGGCGGGGCTGTCAACCGTTCGGTGCCCGCGGCGGGGTTCTGGTTCGAGACCCGACTCGGATCGATCGGCCGGTTTCGACTCGAGACGGCCGTGGCCCGGTCGCGACTGGTGGGTCGGAGGCGGCCGTTGCGGCAGCGGGGCCATGCCCTCCGCTGGTGGCCGCCGATCGCTTCAGTTTAGATGATTCGTTTTGGATACCCCGTCTTGAGGTCAAAGGCGAACCAGCCTGTTCGGTTCGTTTCGGGTATATTCCCATCGCACCGATTGGATCGGGGGAAAATAGCTGCAAGCCTGCCGACCATACCGCCGGCTTAGGTCAGCTATCTTCTCTCAGAAGACAGCACATGGGCGACAATCGCGTTGGCGTGGCCGTGACCCATCCCATGCTCATCTTTCAGCATGGAGACGAGG
>CAXTFP010000252.1:0-5299 GCA_964243135.1 uncultured Lichenihabitans sp. | reverse complement strand
TCCACCGCCTTTCAGGCGGTCCCCCTCCTCCACGGTGTGGAGGAGGAGACGCGGAGGCGCCGCGGCCTGTCCTCCTCCGCCTCGCGGAGGAGGGGGACCGCGCGAAGCGCGGTGGAGGAGGCCCGACCGGGCGTCGCACGTCGGAAGAAGCCTTCACCCGATGGCCCCGCGATCTGACGCGACCCGGTTGACGATGAGGCGAAACTGAGGCGTGATCCTCCCCTCAGGTTCACGGACGAGGCCGCGCCGACCGGGCGCGTCCCTTCGGCCGCTTGATCGTCAGGGAGTTCGCATGAAGAAGCTGGTCGTCGGCCTCGTGGCCGCCATGGCGTTGACCGGGGCCGCCCGCGCGCAGGACAAGCCCGTCAGGATCGGCACCGAGGCCGCCTACGCGCCCTTCGAATACAAGGACGACAAGGGCGAGCTGAAGGGTTACGAGATCGAGCTCGGCAACGCGCTCTGCGCGGCCGCCAAGATGAAATGCGAGTGGGTCAACGCCGACTTCGACAGCCTCATCCCGGCCCTCAACGCCCACAAGATCGACGCCATCCTGTCGCAGATGTCCATCACGGACGACCGCAAGAAATCGGTCGATTTCACCGATCAGGTGACGATCGGGCCGGCGCGCTTCGTCGCCAAGGAAGGCTCGGGCATCACGGCCGATCCCAACAGCCTCAAGGGCAAGACGATCGCCGTGCAGAGCGGCACGACGCACGAGAGGTACATCACTGAGAAGCTCGCCGGCATCGTCACCGCGAAGGTTTACCAGGGCCAGGACGAGGCCTTCCTCGACGTCGAGAACGGCCGCGCCGACGCCACGCTGGCGGACGCCACCATCGAATACGACTGGCTGCAGAAGACCGGCAAGGCCAAGGGCTTCGCCTATGCGGGCCAGGAGCTGACCGACCCCGCGATCTTCGGCGACGGCACCGGCATCGCGGTGCGCAAGGGCGACGCGGCGCTCCGCGACGCCTTCGATCAGGCGCTGCTCGCCGTCGGCAAGGACGGCTCCTTCAAGAAGATCAACGACAGCTACTTCCCGTTCGACATCATGGGCTCGGCCGCGATGGCCAAGAAGTAGGCTTCACCCCTCATCGCCTCCGCGGTGATGAGCGGCGGAGGGAGCGGAACCGCTTGAACCCGCCGACGCGCGAGCCGCGTCGGCGTGAGGTGTCCCCCGCGCATCCGACGAACCCCAGCCGCCGAAGGCGCCCCGCCCCATGCTCGACCTGTCCGGCTTCGGCAGCCAGCTCCTCGAAGGCACGGCCGTGACCCTGGAGGTGGCGGCGCTGTCGCTGGTGTTCGGCGTGGTGCTGGGCATCCTGGGCGCCTCTGCCAAGCTGTCCCCCCTGCCCTGGGTGCGGGGGCCGGTGACGCTGCTGGCGAACCTCGTCCGCGGCGTGCCGGAATTCCTGATCCTGCTGATCGTGTATTTCAGCCTGCCCCAGTTCCTGTCGACGCTCACGGGCGGGGACGTCAGCATCAGCCCGCTCGTCGGCGGCGTCTTCGCGCTGTCGCTCGTGTTCGGCGCCTATGCGTCGGAGACGTTCCGGGGCGGCTTCGTGGCGGTGCCGCGGGGGCAGATCGAGGCGGCGCGCGCCTTCGGCATGCCCCGCGCCCAGATCTTCGCCCGCATCCACCTGCCCCAGGCGTGGCGCTACGCCCTGCCCGGCCTGTCCAACCTGTGGCAGACCCTGCTGAAGGACACGTCGCTCGTGTCCGTGCTGGGCCTGGAGGAGATCATGCGCAAGGCCCAGATCGGCGCCCAGGTGACGAAGCGGCCGTTCGATTTCTACGTCGCGGCGGCCCTCATCTACCTCGCCTTCATCCTCCTGTCCGGGCCCGCCTTCGCCTGGCTCGAACAGCGCGCCAACCGCGGCTTGGTCCGGGCGCGGTGACGCCGATGTTCGACGGCTTCACCGACGCTCTGGCCCGGCAGTGGCCCCTCTTCACCGCCGGGCTGGAGACGACGCTGGAGCTGCTGGCCGTCTCGACCGTCGTCGGGCTGCTGCTCGCCGTGCCGGTGGCGCTCGGCCGCGTGTCGGCGAACCGGCTGCTGTCAGTGCCGGCCGCCGTCTACACCTACCTGTTCCGCGGCACGCCGCTCCTGGTGCAGATCTTCATCATCTACTACGGGCTGCCGCAGTTCGACGCTCTGCGGAATTCGGCCCTGTGGCCGCTGCTGCGCGAGCCCCTGCCCTGCGCGCTGCTGGCCTTCTCGCTCAACATGGGGGCCTACACGGGGGAGGTGATCCGCGGCGGCATCCTGGCCGTGCCGAGCGGCGAGCGCGAGGCGGCGCTGGCGGTCGGCATGCCGCACGCCCTGCTGCTCCGCCGCATCATCCTGCCCCGCGCGTTTCGCATCGCCCTGCCGGCGCTGTCGAACGAGGTGGTGCTTCAGCTGAAGGCGACCTCGCTCGCCAGCACCGTGACGCTGATCGATCTCACCGGCGTCGGACGCCGCCTCGCGGCCAAGACCTACACGACCGAGGGGCTGTTCGTGGCCGGCGCGATCTACATCGCGCTGACCTTCCTGCTGGCCCAGGGCTTCCGGCTGCTGGAAGCGCGGTTCAACACCTTCCAGCGCGCCTGACGGGAGGCGAGCCTCAGGCGGCCGTTGCCCGCACGAGGTCCGCGTCGCGCCGCGCCGCAAGCCAGCGTTCCAGGTCCTGCGGCGGCATGGGGCGGGCGATGTGGTAGCCCTGGCCCTCGTCGCAGCCCCAGGAGGCCAGGAGGTCGTAGCTGTCGCGATCCTCGATCCCCTCGGCGACGACGCGGAACCCGAGGTCATGCGCCATGGCGATCATGGTCCGGACAAGCTTGCGGTCTCGCTCGTCGGCCGCGAGCCTCATGTTGAACGAGCGGTCGATCTTGAGGATGTCGACCGGCAGCCGCTGCAGGTAGGACAGGCTGCTGTAGCCCGTGCCGAAATCGTCGATCGCGACCTCGACCCCCATGGCCCGGAACTCGGCGAGCCGGCGGATCATGGTGTCGCCGTCGCGCACCAGGGCCGATTCGGTGAACTCCAGCTCGATGGTGGAGGGCTTCACGGCGTGGCGGGCGAGCTTGGCCGCGAGGCGCTCGACGAAGTCCGGCTCGTCGAGGTTCAGCACCGAAGCGTTGATCGACACGCGGGGCGGCAGCGCCATGTCGCGCCAGCGGCCCACCTGGGCGATGGCCGTCTCCAGCACCCAGTCTGTCAGGTCCCGCACCATCGCGGTCCGCTCGACCGCGGGGATGAACTGGTCGGGCGCTACCCCGCCGAGGGTCGGGTGCTTCCAGCGAATCAGCGCCTCGGCCCCGGCGCAGAGGCCCGACGCCATGTCGATCCGCGGCTGGTAGGCCAGCGAGAACTGCCCCTCGCCGGCCAGGGCGCCCGGAACTTCGTGCAGCAGCGAGAAGCGGCGGGAATGGGCCTGGTCCTCGGCGGCGCTATAGGTGGCGCGCCGGCTCGTGCTCTTGCGCGCGTCCTCGGCGGCGTTGAACAGGCAGCGCAGCACGTCGCGCGGCGCCGCGCGTCCCAGCACGAAGCGGTGGAGGCCCATCGCCGGGTCGAGCAGCACGGGGATGTCGCGGCACAGGATGGGCTCGCGCAGCACGGCGTCGAGGGCCGCCGCCATGGCGTCGGCGTCGCGGCCCAGCGCGTCGTCCCACATCACGAGGAAGCGGGACGGGCCGACCTGATACAGCCGGGGCACATTGCCCATCGCGACCCGGATCCGCGCCACCGCGCCCCTGACCGTGTCCTCGCCGAAGCCAGCCCCCAGCACCCGCAGGCCCTGGCTCGCCTGTTCGGCCGTGACGAGGTCGACCAGCAAGCCGACGCGCGCCTCGCCCGGCGCGGTCGCGGCGAGTTCGTCGAGGTCCTCGAACAGCATGTGCTCGTTCGGCTGGCCGCTGGTCGCGTCGACGCGGCCGATCATGTTCTGCACCTCGATCTGGGCCATGACCATGCCGGCGAGGTCCTTGAGCACGGTCCGCTCCTCCGCGCCGAGTTCGCGGGGCACGACGTCCACCACGCAAATGGTGCCGAGCCCGAAGCCCGAGCGCGTCAGCAGCGGCGCGCCGGCGTAGAAGCGGATGCCGGCCTGCGCCAGCGGGCTCGTCCCGAACCGCTCGTCATGCAAGAGATCCGGCACCACGAAGATCTCGTCGTTCTGGATGGCATAGGCGCAGGGCGCCTGTTCGCGCGGGATCCCGTCCATGTCGACGCCGACGCGCGATTTGAACCATTGGCGGTCGCCGTCCGTCAGCGAGATGGTCGACACCGGGGCACCGAGCAGGCGGCTCGCCATGCGGGTCAGCCGGTCGAAACTCTCGCTCGGCGGCGTGTCGAGCAGGTTGAGGTCGCGAAGCGCGTTCAGGCGGGCCGCCTCGTTGTCGACGATCAGTCTCGGTGCCATGTCGGAGGATCCCGTGGGAGTTCCGTGCGCAATCGCACAATTCTTTTTCACCCCGCAGGCGTAAAGGGCGTGTTTCCGACTCAAATTCAATCGGGTATGGGAACATTATGTCGCAGGGCAGCTGCCGCCGAACCAAGAGTTGAGGCGCCTTCGTCCCTCGCCGAGGCGGCACGGCCGGGGCCGGATCGGGCCTGAGCAGGCTTTCGCGTGATAAGCGGCAGGAATTCTCAGGCGAACCCACGGAATCCTGCTCAGCTTGTCGTTCCGGAGCCACACTCCCGCGCCGATCCACGCCGGGACGCGCCGTGACGGCGCTCGCGGCTTGACCCTGCGACGGCGAGCGCTCCATCGTTGCCGCGCCGACGATGACGAGGAGCAGACCCACGATGGCACGCGCAGTTCGAGCCCTGGCCTTCGCCCTGGCCTTCGCCCCGATCTTGGCGGGCCTGGCCGACGGCGCGCTCGCCCGCCCCGTGGTCCCGGCCGAGAAGCGCTACTACGATTACGACGGCGACCTGCCGGCCTGCGGCGACCAAGCGGTGCTGGGCACCATCTCGGCGCGCTTCGCCCGCAAGGAATCCGAATACTGGAACACTTCGCTGGAGATCGTCGGCTTCGACCGGGTGAAGCTCCTGGCCGCGCGCCCCTGGGGCCTCGACCACATCCCGCGCAACTTCTGCACGGCGCGGGCCCTGCTCAACGACAATTCCTACCACGACGTGTCCTACTCGGTGGCGGAGGACACGGGGATCATCGGCTTCGGCACGGGCGTCGAGTGGTGCGTGCTGGGGCTCGACCGCGACCTCGCCTACGCGCCCGCCTGCCAGTTGGCGCGGCCCTGATGGGAAGGGGGACGGCCGGCGCGTGGCGCGGCCCCCTGGCCGCGCTCGCCGTCG
>CAXTFP010000251.1:0-5307 GCA_964243135.1 uncultured Lichenihabitans sp. | reverse complement strand
GGAGGTAGAAACTCGCGACCGGGCGGTGCGCGGCGCCCCAGGCGCCGAACCCGAAGGACAGCAGGGCCAGGGCGGCCAGCGCCGCCGCGGTGGCGCCGGGCCGGCGGCGCAGCGGCATCAGGGCGAGCGGGAACAGCAGGTAGAACTGCGCCTCGACCGCCAGGGACCAAGTGTTCAGCAGCGGCTGGAGGGTGAGATTGTCGGCGTCGAAATAGTCGGCCGCGAGCCGGGAGAACAGGATGTTCGAGCCGAAGGCCGCCGCCGCCGCCGTGCTCTTGGCGAGGAGCCGCAGGTCCTCGGGCAGGAACACGAAGGGGCTCGCGAACCCCACCGTGAACAGCACGGCCGCCAGGGCCGGCACGATGCGGCGGATGCGCCGCTCGTAGAAGGCGAGGAGGGAGAAGCGGCCCGCGGCGAGCTCCACCCGGGCGATGGCCGTGATGAGGTAGCCCGAGATGACGAAGAAGACGTCGACCCCGACGAAGCCGCCCGGCAGGCCTGCGAACCCGGCGTGGAACAGCACCACGATCGTCACGGCGACGGCGCGCAGCCCGTCGATGTCGGGCCGGTAGGCGCCCCCCGCCCGGCGCTCCTCCGGCCGGGCCGGGACGGATTGAGACGTTGCCCGGGCGATCGCCGACTCCCAGCCGCTCATCCCCGCGCAGGCGATGATCTCGACACCTCGCGCCCGGCCACGAACGACGATCCCGCCGACGCCTCTCGCGGGCCGCGGCGGGAGGGTGAACCGGCGCCGATGTCAGGCGGCCGCGGGGGTCTCGGCGGTGGCGGCGGCGCGCTTCTTGGCGATCTCGCGCTTGAGGGCGCGGGTCCTGACCGACAGCTCGTCGTCGTGGGCCTTGAGCAGGAAGGCGTCGAGCCCGCCGCGGTGCTCAACCGAGCGGAGCGAGGCGGCCGCGATGCGCAGGCGCACCTTGCGGCCGAGCGCGTCCGAGATCAGCGTCACGGAGCACAGGTTCGGAAGGAAGCGGGTCTTGGTCTTGATGTTCGAGTGGCTCACGAGATGGCCAACCTGAACGGCCTTGCCGGTCAGTTCGCAGCGGCGTGCCATGATGGGTATCCTTTGGAGCTGTCGCCAGGTCCCCTCGAAGCGCGGCCGAACGCCATCCCCCGATCGCCTGCGGCGCGATAGATCGAGCCGCGGTCTATAGGGAGGCGGTGCCGGAGCGTCAAGCTTTCCGGCGCCGCCGAGAAGCCTCAGGCGATGCGGATCAGGCGCTCCGGGCGGCGCCGGTCGGCGACGGGCTGGAAGGCCAAGCGAGCGTGCTCCTGGCAATAGGGCAGCGTGCCGGTGGCGCGGCAGCCGCAGAAGCGGAACTCGGCGCTGGTGGGGTCGCCGATCGGCCAGCGGCACATGGAGGCGCCGAGCTCCAGGATGGTCACGCGGTCGCTCAGCGGGATGACCACGTCCTTGGCGCGCAGCGCCGGCAGATCGAACTGGATGGGCTCCGCCACCGGGGCGGTCGGGACGGCCGCCCGGATCTCGGGAATTTCCACGGGCGCCGCGCAGGCGGCCTCGACCTCCACCGCGAGGACGGCTTCGGGGGCCGGCGCGGCGTCGACCACGGCTTCGGCCACCGGAGCCTCGACCCGAGGCTCCGCCTCGACCGCGTCCGGCACGCGGGGCGCGGCGTCGGCGGCGGGCGGGAGAGCGCGGCCCGACAAGCCGAGCCGGTGGACCTTGCCGATCACGGCGTTGCGCGTCACGCCTCCCCCGAGTTCCGCGGCGATCTGGCTGGCGCTGCGCCCTTCGAGCCACAACGTGCTCAGGCGCTCGACGCGCTCGTCGGTCCAGGACATGACGTCTCCTTGAGGTCTCGCAATGAATGGATCAAAACAACGAACTGAACACGCCGGCCCCCGCCGCGGCTGATGTGCTTGACGGCGACGTGCGAAATCTTGAAAAACCGGCCGTAGTCTGTGTCGGCCAGCGTGAGCGAAGCTACACGAGCGGGCGAATCAGGCGCAAGCGTCCGCGGCCCGAGGATCGGATTTTCCCCAGGCAAGTGTGGCGTGAATGGCGCAGACCGCCCCCGAACGGGACGTCCGGGCGCCGAAGCCCGCGCATTTGACCTGTTCGGGGCATGGCTCTAGGAAGTTTTCGGGCCCGCCGCACCGACGCGGCGGCCCTTTCGATGTCCGACCGAGGTCGCGCGATCCGGAGGATGCGGCTCGCGCCCAGCGCCGGATCCCCCATTCGATCGCCGTCCGCGGCGACGAGGGATTCCCGCAGATGACGCTCCCCGTGCCGTCCCACATCCTCCCCACCTATGCGCGCGCGCCCCTGGAGTTCGAGCGCGGCGACGGGGTCTGGCTGACCACGACCGGGGGCGAGCGCTACCTCGACCTCGGCGGCGGCATCGCGGTGGCGTCGCTCGGCTACTCGCATCCCCACCTCGTGGCGGCCCTGGCCGATCAAGGGGCCAAGCTGTGGCACACGTCCAACCTGTACCGGATCCCCGGCGGCGAGCGCCTGGCCGACCGGCTCTGCGAGAACACCTTCGCGGAGGTCGTGTTCTTCACCAACTCCGGCGCCGAAGCCAACGAGGCCGCCATCAAGATGGCCCGCAAGTACCAGTCGGCTTCCGGCCGCCCCGAGCGGTTCCGCGTCGTCACCTTCGCGGGCGCCTTCCACGGGCGCACGCTGGCCACGATCGCGGCCGGCGGGCAGCAGAAGTACATCGACGGCTTCGGCCCCAAGGTGGAGGGCTTCGACCAGGTGCCGTTCGACGACTGGGACGCCTTCGAGGCCGCGGTCGGCCCCGAGACGGGCGCCGTGATGGTCGAGCCCATCCAGGGCGAGGGCGGCGTCAAGGTGGTGGCGCCCGAGCGGCTCAGGGCGCTCAGGACCTTCTGCGACGAGCACGGCCTGCTGCTGATCTTCGACGAGGTGCAGACCGGCGTAGGCCGCACGGGCGCGCTCTTCGCCCACGAGCGGGCCGGCGTGCGGCCCGACATCATGTCGATCGCCAAGGGCATCGGCGGCGGCTTCCCCATGGGGGCCTGCCTCGCCACGCGCGAGGCCGCCAAGGGCATGACGGTGGGTACGCACGGCACCACATTCGGCGGCAACCCGCTCGCCATGAGCGTCGGCAACGCCGTGCTCGACGTGGTGCTGGAGCCGGGCTTCCTCGACCGCGTCGCCCAGGCGGGGATCGGCCTGAAGCAGCGGCTGGCCGAGCTCCAGGACCGCCACCCGGGCGTGATCGCCGAGATCCGCGGCGACGGCCTGATGGTGGGCCTGCGCACCGCCGTGCCCAACGGCGACTTCGTGGCGGCGGCGCGCGACCGCCACGTGCTGGTGATCGCGGCCGGCGACAACGTCGTGCGCCTCCTGCCGCCGCTGGTGATCACGGACGCCGAGATCGCGGAGGCCGTGCGCCGGCTCGACGCGGCCTGCGCGGACATCGCGGCGCGCCGGGCGCCCACGGCCGAGCCCGACGGCGAGGCGGATCCGCACCGGACCTCGGCGGTCCTCAAGGGGGCCGCATGACGGGAGCCCTCTCGGCCCCGTCCCGGGGAGACCCGGCGCCGCGGCACTTCCTCGACCTCGACGCGGTCGCGGCCGGCGACCTCCGCCATATCCTCGACGGGGCGGCGGCCATCAAGCGGCGGCGCTCGGCCGAGGGCCGGGCCGCGCAGCCGCGCCCGCTCGCCGGCCGGACGCTGGCGATGATCTTCGACCAGCCCTCGACCCGCACGCGCGTCTCCTTCGACGTCGGCATGCGCGAGCTCGGCGGCGAAACGCTGATGCTGACCGGCGCCGAGATGCAGCTCGGCCGCGGCGAAACCATCGCGGACACGGCGCGGGTGCTGTCGCGCTACGTCGACGCCATCGTGATCCGCACGCTGGAGCGCTCGCTCGTCGAGGAGCTGGCGCACCACGCCACCGTGCCGGTGATCAACGGCCTCACCAAGGCGTCCCACCCCTGCCAGGTCATGGCCGACGTGATGACCTTCGAGGAGCACCGCGGGCCCATCGGCGGGCGGGTCGTCGCCTGGAGCGGGGACTCGAACAACGTCATGGTGAGCTGGGCCCACGCGGCGCAGCGCTTCGGCTTCGAGATGCGGGTCGCGAGCCCGGCCGAGCTCGCCCCCCCGTCCGACCTCGTCGACTGGGCGCGGCGCAACGGCGCCAAGCTGTCGCTGTTCTCCGATCCGCACGAGGCCGTGCGGGGCGCCGACGCCGTGGTGTCGGACTGCTGGGTGTCGATGGGCGACGACGACGGCAACCGCCACAACCTCCTGGCCCCCTACCAGGTCAACGCGCGGCTGATGGCCGGGGCCGACCCGCGGGCGCTGTTCATGCACTGCCTGCCGGCCCACCGCGGCGAGGAGGTGACCGACGAGGTCATCGACGGCCCGCAATCCGTGGTCTTCGACGAGGCCGAGAACCGCCTCCACGCCCAGAAGGGCATCCTGGCCTGGTGCCTCGGCGCGCTCGCGCCCGCCTGAGTGATCCCGCGGGGACGCGAGGGGGCCGATGGAAAAACGGCGTCCCGTCGCCCATCTCAGGGAAAACAGGGCCGGTCTCGGGAGAGATGCGGCGCCAACACCCTCGAGCCTGGAGTGATGATGCCCACCAGCGTGGAACGTCCCGTCTCGGACCTCGGCCAGGACGACCTCGTGCTGCCCTTCGCGGTGACGCGGCTCGACATCCGCGGCCGGGTCGTGCGGCTGGGCCCCTCGGTCGACCGCATCCTGAAGCAGCACGGCTACCCCGAACCCGTGTCGCGCCTCGTCGGCGAGGCGGCGGCGCTGACCGCGCTGCTGGGCTCGGCCCTGAAGATCGAGGGCCGCTTCCAGCTCCAGACCAAGACCGACGGCATCGTCGACATGCTGGTCGTCGACTTTGACGCGCCCGACCGGCTGCGCGCCTTCGCGCGCTTCGACCGGGGGCGGCTCGACGCCGCCGGCACCCGGCTCGCCCCGGCCGAGCTTCTCGGCCAGGGCCACCTCGCGCTGACCATCGACCAGGGGGCCGACATGTCGCGCTACCAGGGCGTTGTGCCGCTTGAGGGCCAGGGGCTCGAGGCCGCGGCGCACCAGTACTTCACCCAATCCGAGCAGATCCCCACGCTGGTGCGGCTCGCCGTCGCCCAGAGCGTCACGGGCGGGGGCGCGGCGTGGCGGGCCGGCGGGCTGCTGGCGCAGTTCCTGCCCGAGTCCGAGGACCGCCGCCGCCAGGTCGACCTCGACCCCGGCGACGCGCCGGCCGGCTTCGTGCGCGACGCCCCCGAGGACGACAGCTGGTCGGAGGCCAAGGCGCTGGCCGGCACGGTGGAGGAC
>CAXTFP010000250.1:0-5315 GCA_964243135.1 uncultured Lichenihabitans sp. | reverse complement strand
CGGCGTCCCTGCTCAACCTCAAGCTCCAGCCCTATAACCCCACGGTCCACTTCGAGCAGGTCAAGGACAAGTGGTTCGGGCTGCGCACGCCGGACGGTCGCTGATCACGATCGGGTTGCTCCCTTTGTCCACGGAACTTCGCGTTCCGCGGCTTGTTTGGATCAGAATACGGAAGTATCGGTTAACGGCAGGTTGATGCCGCGGTGCCGCCGGTATTGCGAGTTCGGCCTCACCATCGTGTCGCGTAAGAAGGTCCACAGGCCATGACCGCTGCCAGCGCCTACCCGCCACCGTCCGAGCCGGGTGAGGGTCGACCTTCGGAGCCCTCCATGGAGGACATCCTGGCCTCAATCCGTCGCATCATCGCCGACGATCAGAACGGGGGCGGCAAGCCGGCCTACGGCAACGGCAGCCGCCGCCCGCCCGCCGGGGCGCCCGAGGCCGAGCGCGGCATCGCCCGGGCCCGAACGCCCTACGACGATGTGCTCGACCTCGCCCGCCTCGTGCCCGCGGTCGACCGGGGCGCCTCGCCCGTACCGAGCGCCGCTCCGGCCGCTCCGTCGGTCGAGCACCCCTATCAGGACGTCGATGAGAACTCGGCCTATCGCAATGGGCTGCAGGATGGGGAGGAGAGCGCCTCCGTGGCGGGCCTGCGGGCTCGCCTGCCCGAGCCCACGGGGCTGGGCATGGCGCAGGAAGGGGATCGTGACATGCTCGACCATACCTTGCCGGCCGTGAACGACGATGCGGAGGACGACCTCCTGTCCGCTCCGCTGGGTGAATCCGTGATGTCGGCCTTCGAGGCGCTCGCCGCCACGGTGGTGTTGCAGAACACCCCCATGCTGGAACGGGTGATGCGCGACCTGTTGCGGCCCATGCTGAAGACGTGGCTCGACGACAATCTCCCGGCCCTCGTCGAGCGCCTGGTCCGCACGGAGATCGAGCGCGTGGCGCGCGGCAACCGCGGCTGATCTCCGGCCCTCCGAATATCAAGAACGTCGATTTCGACGCCCTCGGTCACCGACCGGGGGCGTTTTCCGTGTCGATACTGTCGATGGAAGGTCCGGAAGGCCACCGCCACAGGTGCGGCGCGCGGGATCTGCGAATCGCTCGGTAGAAGACGGGGAGACGGCGCTGCCCCGATGCTGAATCCGCGTTCATCACGTTGCGATTCTGCTGGGGCGTTGCCTGCCGACATCTTTGGTCGACCTGATCGTGGCTTTCCAGCAACAATCCAAGATCATCCCGGTTCGGCCAGATTGGGGCGGCGTAGGCGCCGCTATTCAGCCATAAACCGACCGCTACTCTCCCCCACCGCAGACTGATCGCCGATCGAAGGTGACATGAACGGGAGATGACCGTCGGGTGCGGCGGTCGTCGGACGTGACACCGGGCGAGGCTGAACGGCACGCGAAGCGTGGCGTTCCGGGCGAGGGGGATCGGGGCGGATGGGGGCATATCGCAGGCTTATCCGATCCGTCCCATCGGCTCGCGCCGCCGCCGCGATCAGCGCCCCCTCTGTGCGTCGCCGCGGTTGAGCCTCCGATCCATGCCGATGTTCCGTCGCGCCGCTTTCGCTTTGCTGGCCGGGCTGTCCCTGTGCCGAGCCGCGCCCGTCGCGGCCTTCGACGGCTCGGACGCGCCGGCGGACGAGCGTCCCGCGCTGCCCCTGTTCAAAAACCCGTCCCAGGCTTTCCGCCAGGGGATGGACGGCTATCGCTCAGGCAACTTCAAGACGTCGGTCGAAGCCTTCGAATATGCCGCCGCCAACGGCAACCCGCTGGCCCGCTGGAAGCTCGGCCGCATGTATGCGGTCGGCGACGGCGTCCCGCAGGACGACGACAAGGCGTTCCGCTACTTCTCTCAGATCGTCGGCAACTACGACGAGGACGACGGCGACCGCCGCGACCTATCGGTCGTGTCCAGCGCTTTCGTGGCCGTGGGAGTCTACAGCCTCAACGGCCTGCCGAAGTCGGGCGTGAAGCCGGACGCCGAGCGGGCGCTCGACATGTTTCAATACGCGGCGCTGAACTTCGGCAATGCCGACGCCCAGTACAACCTCGCCCGCCTCTATCTCGACGGCGCGGAAGGCGTCCTGGCCAAGGATCCCCGTCAGGCGGTGCGCTGGCTCGCCCTCGCGGCCGACAAGGGCCACATGCAGGCCCAGGCCCTGCTCGGCCACATGCTGTTCAACGGCTTCGACGGCATGCCGCCCCAGCGCGCCAAGGGCCTGATGTGGCTGACCATGGCGCGCGACGCCGCCCTCCTCGGCAAAGACGCCAAGGACGCCTGGATCATCGACCTCTACGCCGAGCTAGCGGCCGCGGCGTCTGCCAGCGACCGGCAGGTGGCGTCCCTCTACCTCGACGAGCACCACAAGCGGAACTGAAGCTGAGCTCAGCCGAGCTCGATCCGCACCGGGACGTGGTCGGACGGCTTGTCGGCGCCCCGCAGATGCTTGTCGACCGCGGCCGAGCGCAGCCGGTCAGCGGCCCTGGGCGACAGGAGCAGGTGGTCGATGCGGATGCCGCGGTCGCGCTGCCAGGCGCCGGCCTGGTAGTCCCAGAAGCTGTAGACGTCGGCCCCGTCGGTCGTGGCGCGCAGGGCGTCGGTCAGGCCGAGGTTGAGCAGCGCGCGGAAGCGCCGGCGCGTCTCGGGCAGGAACAGAGCGTCCCCCGTCCAGGCCGCGGCGTCGTAGACGTCGCGCGGCTCGGGGATGACGTTGTAGTCGCCGACCAGGACGAAGCACTCCTCCGCGGCCATCAGCTCCGCGGCGCGGCGCGTCAGCCGGTCCATGAAGCCGAGCTTGTAGGGGTACTTGTCGGTGTCGGGCGGGTTGCCGTTTGGCAGGTAGATGCTGGCGACCCGCACCGGCCCGGCCTCGTCCGGCACCACGGCTTCGAGATAGCGGGCCTGAACGTCCGCCTCGTCGCCGGGCAAGCCGGTGACGACCTCGGCGGGTTCGCGCCCGTCCCTCAGCAGGATCGCCACGCCGTTGAAGCCCTTCTGGCCGTGCACGAGGCAACGGTAGCCCGCCGCCTCGACCTCGGCGCGCGGGAAGCTCTCGTCGACGCATTTCAGCTCCTGCAGGCACAGGACGTCGGGCGCCGCTTGCCCGAGATAGCCGAGGAGGTGGGGCAGCCTTTGGCGGACCGAGTTCACGTTCCAGGTGGCGATCCGCATAGTTCGGCTCCCTCTCTCATATCAGATCAGCCCCAGCGGCGGTGGGCCCACATCCACTGGTCCGGCCACTGCCGGATGAAGCGGTCGAAGGTGGCCTGCACGGCGGCCGTCACGGCCGCGATATCGGCCTTGCGGTCGCCGGTGGCCGGCATGGGGACGAGCACGTAGCTCTGCACGAAGCGCACGCCCGGCAGCCGCCGCATGCAGCTCACCAGGATTGGCGAGCCCGCCGTCACGGCCAGCAGGGCCGGAAAGGTGGTGGAGGGGGCCGGGCGGCCGAGGAACGGTACTGGCAGGCCCGCGTAGTCGCGCAGGTCGGTCAGCAGGCCCACGGTGCCGCCGTCGCGGATCACGCGCAGGAACTGGCGCGGCACGCGGTCGTCCTTGGGCACCAGCCCGCCCGTGTACAGGAAGGCGCGGAGCGCGTGCACGTCGCGGTCGACGCGCGGGTTCTTGATCTTCTGGTAGATGCTCCAGGGGTGGAGCCCGCTCCGCGTCGCGGGCGCGATGGTGAGCTCCCAGTTGGCGAGGTGGGCCGCGCAGGCGACCTTGCCGCCGGGCCAGCGCCGCCATTCGTCGAAGGCGGCCTGGTTCTCGTAAGTGACGCGGTCGCCGGCCGCGATCTCGGGGAGGAAGAAGGCTTCCGCGAAGGTGCGCCCGAGGTTCTCCCACATGGCGCGCACGATGGTCTCGCGTTCGGCCGGCGTAATATCGGGCAGGGCCTGGGCCAGGTGGCCGAGCGCGCGCGCCTGTCGCTTTGACAGCGGCGCCAACCGGCGCCACACCGCGCCCGAGAAGCCCGAGGCGCGCTCCAGCCCCATGAGCCGGAACAGGACGCCCGCGGACCGGAACAGCAGATGCTCCAGGCGGTAGCGGACGGGGCGCCATTCGAATCGCATCGCGGTCCAGAATCGGGGACGCCGGACGAAGCGGCGCGGAGCGCGTCTGATGGACGATGCGCTTCCCCGGCGTCAACCCGGCCGGGCGGCCGTCTCTGAGCCGGGCATCAGGCCCCGCCGCATGGCGAAGCGCCGCAGCGGGCCGATGCTGCCCAGGGCCAGGAGGCCCGCGCCGCGCATGAGGTCCGTCGGCAGGCGGTCGTCGAGCAACGCGCGGTTCAGCCAGTCGACGCCGAAGCTGCGGGCCGCGACGTCGCCCTGGCGGCGGCGCGCGTAGCGGTCGAGCACGGCGGGGCTGCCGATGTCCTCATGGCCGCGCTTCGCGTCCGACAGGATCTCGGCCAGGGCCGCGGCGTCGCGCAGGCTGAGGTTGAGCCCCTGGGCGCCGATCGGCGCCATGGCATGGGCGGCTTCCCCCGCCAGCGCGATCCGCGGCCCGGTGAGCCGATGCGCCTTGAGGCTGCCGATGGGGAAGCGCTCGACGGTCCCGGCCACCCGCACGCGGCCCAGCAGCATCCGGCTCTGCCGCTCGATGTCGCGCGCGAGGCGCTCGGGCGTCCAACCGGCGCGCCGCTCGGCGGCCTCGGGCGCCATGCCCCAGACGAGGCTCGACCGGTGCGGCGCCTCGTCCGTGCCGGGCAGGGGCACGAGCGTGAAGGGGCCCTGCCGCGTGTGGAACTCGGTCGAGATGTTGCGGTGCGGCCGGTCGTGGTGCAGCGTCGTGGTCAGCGCTTCCTGGGGGTAGGGCGTCTCCCGCGCGCCGATCCCCGCGGCGGCCCGCGCCGCCGAGCGCCGCCCGTCCGTCGCCACCAGCACGGTGCCGGCCACCGACAGGCCGTCCGGCCCGGTGGCCGTCACGCCCTCCGTCTCAAAGGTGAAGCTGTCGAGCCGTCCCGGCACGAGGGTCAGCCCGGCCGTGCCGCGCGCGGCCTCCGCCAGGGCCTCGACCAGGAGGTGGTTCTGGATGTTCGAGCCGAAGCTGTCGCGCCCGATCTCTCGCGCGTCGAAATCGAGCGGCGGGCCGCGGAGCAGCGCGCCGGTGTCGTCGACGAGCCGCATGACCCGCAGCGGCTCGGCCAGGGGCTGCAATTGCGGCCACAGGCCCAAGCGTGCCAGAAAGCCGATCGAGCCTTCGAGCAGCGCCACGGTCCGGCCCGTCGGGCGCGCGTCGACCTCGCCACCGCGACCGACTGTGACACCAGACAGCGCGACAGCGATCCCAAGCGACAGCCC
>CAXTFP010000249.1:0-5324 GCA_964243135.1 uncultured Lichenihabitans sp. | reverse complement strand
GATACTCCTGCGATGCGGTTGGCGGCCCTTAACCCGGCTGGCGCGGCGGCAGGACGGGGGAAGTCGACTCGTCGCGCCGGGGCGCCTCGGGGGCCGCCTCGCGCGGGGCGGGTCTCCCGTCGGCGAACCGGGCCTCGATGCGGGCGATGGCCTCGTCGAGGGCGGCGCTTTCCCGCGCGATGTCGTCCTCGGGGACGGGGGGATCCATGCGGCCGAGCTGGCCGATGAGGGCCGCGCGGGCACGCTCATAGATCGACCGCCGGGCCTCGGCGTTCGGCTCCGTCAAGCCGGAAACGGCGCGGTCGAGAAGCGGGTAGTATTCGGCCATGGCGCGTTCAGACCATCCAAAACCGGAGCCGTCAACCGCAGCCCGACCGTGGGCCGTGCCGCGGCCGCGCGGGCCTCAATCCTGGAACGGGTTCTGCACCAGGATGGTGTCGTCGCGCTCGGGGCTGGTCGACAGGAGCGCCACGGGCGCGCCCACCAGCTCCTCGATGTAGCGGACGTATTTGATCGCCTGCGCGGGCAGGTCGGCCCAGGAGCGCGCGCCCGCGGTGGTGCCCTCCCAGCCCGCGAAGCTTTGGTAGATCGGCTCCACCCGGTCCTGCGCGGCTTGGCTCGCCGGCAGCCGGTCGATCACCGCGCCGTCGAGCCGGTAGCCCGTGCAGATCTTCACCTCGGGGAAGCCGTCCAGGATGTCGAGCTTGGTCAGCGCCAGGCCGGTGATGCCGCCGGTGCGCACCGCGTGTCGCACCAGCACGGCATCGAACCAGCCGCAGCGGCGCCGGCGGCCGGTGTTGACGCCGTATTCGTGGCCCTTGTCACCGATGAGCTGCCCGATGTCGTCGTGCAGTTCGGTCGGGAACGGCCCGCCCCCGACCCGCGTCGTATAGGCCTTGGCGATGCCGAGCACGTAGCCGATGGCGCCCGGGCCAAGGCCGGAGCCGGTGGCGGCCGCGCCCGACACGGTGTTGGACGAGGTCACGTAAGGGTAGGTGCCATGGTCGACGTCGAGCAGGGCCCCCTGGGCGCCCTCGAACAGGATGCGCTTGCCGGCCCGCCGCTCGGCGTCGAGCAGCTCGAACACGACCGCCCGGTAGGGCAGAACCGCGGCCGCAACCGCCATCAGCTCGTCGCGCACCGCCGCGCGCGACACCGGCTCGAGCCCGAGGCCGCGCCGCAGCGGATCGTGGTGGGCCAGCAGCCGGTCGATCTTCTCGTCCAGCGCGTCGGGTTCGGCCAGGTCGGTCAGCCGGATCGCCCGGCGGCCCACCTTGTCCTCGTAGGCCGGGCCGATGCCCCGCTTGGTGGTGCCGATCTTGGTGCCGCTCGGGCTCGCCTGCTCGCGGTGGGCGTCGAGCTCGCGGTGCAGCGCCAGGATGAGCGGCACGTTCTCGGCGATCTTCAGGTTGTCGGGCCCGACCGCCACGCCCTGGGCCCGCAGCGTCGCGATCTCGCCCAGCAGGTGGTGGGGATCGAGCACCACGCCGTTGCCGATCACGGCCAGCTTGCCGGGGCGCACGATGCCCGACGGCAGCAGCGCGAGCTTGAACACCTTGCCGTCGATCACCAGCGTGTGGCCGGCGTTGTGGCCGCCCTGGAACCGCACCACGACGTCGGCCTCGGTGGACAGCCAGTCGACGATCTTGCCCTTGCCCTCGTCGCCCCACTGGGCGCCGACCACCACGACGTTGGCCATCTGTCTCGCGCGTCCCCGCCACGTGCAAAGGCCCCGCGAAACCAGCGACGGTCACCGGGGCCTGGATCCTTGCACCATTTGCGGGGAGGCTAACGGGTCAGGACGCGGGAGTAAAGGCGACCGCGCCCCGGCTCCGCCGCACGGCGCCGCGCCGGGATGGGACAAGGCCCGGTCGCCGCGCGTTCGTGCAACGTGGCGGACGCCGGTTCGCGCGGGAGCGGGGCACGCGCATGATCTTCCTCTACGCCTTCGCCTTCGCGGCGGGGATCGCCAACGCCTTCCAGGCCGGCACCAACGCCAGCCTCGCCAAGGCGCTGAACGAGCCCTTCCTGGCGGCCCTGCTGGTGGTGGGCGTCAGCGCCCTGGCGCTGGCGGCGGCCGGCCTCGTCTCGGGCCGCCTGTCGGTCCCCTCGGCGGCCTCCTTCGCCGAGGTCCCCTGGTGGGCGTGGGTGGGCGGATTCCTGTCGTCCCTGTTGCTGCTCAGCCAGCTGTTCGTCGCCGACAGCATCGGGGCCGGCCCCTTCCTCGGCGTCATCGTGGTGACCGGCACCGTGACGTCGCTCGCCATCGACCATTACGGGTGGGTCGGCTTCGAGGTCCACGCGCTCAACCCGTGGCGCGTCCTCGGCGGCGCCCTGATGGCCGGCGGCGTATTGCTGATCGCCCTGTTCTGATCCGAACGGGATGGCCGAGCCTCCCGGTCATCCGAGTGCCGCTCAAGCCGCCTCGACGACCTGACCCCGGATCGGCCCCTCGCCGCGCTGCGCCAGCAGGCTCGCCACGATGGCCGGGGCGGGCTCGGGGCGGCCGTGGAACCAGCCCTGCACCTCGTGGCAGCCGAGGGTCCGCAGCAGGTCGAGCTGCTCGGCCGTCTCGCAGCCCTCGGCGTTCACCCGCAGCCCGAGGCTGCCGGCGAGGCCCACCACGGCCGCGATGATGGCGGCGGCCGGGCGGTCGGCCGGCAGGCCGCGCACGAAGCTTTGGTCGATCTTGACCTTGTCGATCGCGAAGCTCCTGAGATAGCTCAGCGACGAGTAGCCCGTGCCGAAGTCGTCGAGCGACAGGTGAATGCCGGCCGAGCGCAGCCGTTCGAGCTGTCGGCCGGCGGTGCCATCGTTCTGCATCAGGAGCGATTCGGTCAGCTCCAGGTCGAGCCGGGCAGCCGGCAGGCCCGTCTCGGCCAGGGCGGCCAGCACCGTGTCGGCGAGGTCGTCGCGCTGGAGCTGCACGGCCGACAAATTCACTGACATCTTGATGGGCATCGGCCAGGACGCGGCGTCGCGGCAGGCCGTGCGCAGCACGAAAGCGCCGAGGGACTCGATCAGGCCGGTGCGCTCCGCGATGGGGATGAAGACCGCGGGCGACACGAAGCCGCGTTCCGGGTGGCGCCAGCGCGCGAGCGCCTCCACCCCGACGATGGCATCGGTGCCGAGATCGACCTGCCGCTGGTAGAAGACCAGGATCTCGTCGCGCCCGAGCGCATCCCGCAGGTCGTGTTCCAGCGCACGGTCGGCTTCGGCGCCGCGCTCCAGCGCGGCGTCGAACAGCACCGCGAGCCCTCCCCCGGCGCGCTTCGCCGCGCTGAGCGCGACGTCGGCGTCGCGCATCAGGGCCTGCGCGCCGGCCGCCGCTTTTCCCGCCACCGCCACCCCGGCGCTGACGCCGACCGTCGCCTGATAGGGGCCGATCTCGTGGGTGCCGCCGACCGCGGCGAGGAGCGCTTCGGCGAAGCGGAGCGGCTCGACGCCCGCCGGGCGCGAGATCAGCACGGCGAATTCGTCGCCGCCGAGCCGCGCCGCGAGGTCGCCGGGCTCCAGGGCGGCCCGGACCCGGTCGGCCACCGAGGCGAGCAGGGCGTCGCCGCTGGCGTGGCCGAGGCGGTCGTTGACGAGCTTGACCCCTTCGAGGTCGAAGACGACCAGGGCCGTGCGGGACGCGTCGCCACCCCCGAGCGCTTCCGCGATGCCGTCGAGAAGGACGTGGCGGTTGCACAGGCCCGTGAGGGCGTCGATGCGCGCCATGGCGAGCAGGCGGGCCTCGGCGGCGCGCTTCTCCGTCACGTCCGCGAAGGACAGGCAGACCGCGTGGCGCTCCGCCCCGGGCCGCCCGCCCGGGCCGACGGGTCCGGGCACGCGCGACAGCGTCACGACGCAGTCGAGCGTCACGGGGGAACCCTCGCGCAGCGCGCAGTCGACCTCGCCCGCCGGCCGCCGCCGCCACGTGCCGGCCGCGGCCCCCGCCAGCGCTTCCGCGCAGAGGGCCGAGAGCGGCCCCGGCAGCACCTCGGCATGGTGCGAGTGATCGTCGAGCCCCGCCGGCAGGCCGATGATGTCGGCCGCCGCCGCGCTGACGGCCCGGACGGCGCCGTCGTGGTCCACCACGACGATGCCGGTGAAGTTGTCCGCGATGACCCGGTCGAGGATGGCGCGCAGGCGATCGGCCTCGGCGCGGGAGCGCAGCACGGCGACGCGGCGGTCGTCGACCTCGCACCCCACGGCGATCAGCGCGAAGCACAGCAGGCCCGCGTGCAGCGGCGCCGTCCCCGGCACCAGGGGGAGCCAGTTCTGCACCGCGGTCGCCGCAGCCTCGCCGGCCGCCCCGACACAGACGAGAAGCGCGAGCTGGCCCCGCAGCGTCAGGCGGGCTCCCGCAGCCGCGGCCCCGGCGAGCGCCAGCCCCGCGGCCAGCAGCATCAGCCGCGGATCGACGCCGTGGAGTGCCCGGCCCCCCATCAGGCTTTCAGCCGCCACGGCCTGGAAGGTCGGGCCGGGGATCAGCCCGTAGCGCGGGACGCGGACGTAGTCGTGGAGCTCCAGGGCATTGGCGCCGACCAGCACCCTGCGGCCGGCGATCCTGCCGCGCGCCACCCGGCCCTCCAGGAGGTCGGTGGCCGAGACGTGGTCGATGCCCGAGGCCAGGATACCGAAGTCGACCCGGAACGGCTCGCCCGCGAGATTCGCTGAAGAGGCCAGCAGCGCCGCCATCGCGGGCAGGCGCGCGCCGCCGAAGTCCTCGTCGAGCGCCAATCGCCGGACCACGCCGTCGGCGTCGGGCCGCACGTCCGCGGAGGCTTCCCAGGCCTGGGCGGCGAAGCGCGGCAGGGGATGGTTGGCCACGAGGCCGGCCTCGCCGTCGCCCGCGGATGCGGCGCTGCCCGCCTGCTGCAGGGCCGCCAGGACCACGCTGCCGTCGGCGCGCCTCAGGGCCGCCTCCAGGGCGGCGTCGCCCTCGGACGTGGCCACCGCGCTGAAGTCGATGTCGAGCACGATGCTCTCCGCGTCGAGCTCCCGCAGCCGGTCGACGATCCGCGCGTGGACCGTGCGGCTCCAGGGCCAAGTGCCGACCGCCGCGAGGCTGGCGGCGTCGATGTCCACCAGGGTGATGCCCCCGCTCGGCTCCCGCTGCCACAAGCGGAAGCGCAGGTCGCCGATGGTGTCATCGAGGCGCGTCAGCCAGCCCGTGAGGGACAGGGCCGCGAGGACCAGGGCCGCCGCGGCCCGCGCCAGGGGCCTGAGATGGGCGCGAAGCCGCTCACGCATCGCGGGTCATGGGGTTGCGACCGCCGGCCCGGTCATCGGCCGTGCCCGCCTCCGCCGCGTCCGCCGCCGTGGCCCCCGTGACCGCC
>CAXTFP010000248.1:0-5344 GCA_964243135.1 uncultured Lichenihabitans sp. | reverse complement strand
GGCCAAAGCTTCGACGCCCCAGGCGGCCGTCACACCGCAACCCCGCAGGGGCTGGGCCCGTGTCGGCGCTCGGGGCGTCGCCTGGCTCGACCGTGGCTCAGCCACGCTCTCCGCGAGTCTCCTGCCGATCATCCGACACTGGCTCCAGTGGAGCCATCGTCCATGGTTCATAACAGCCTCTAGGGCATCCTGCGCCCTTTGGCACCTACCGCGTCCGCGCGGCGCTCCCGGCGGGACCGGTGCTCAGGCCTTGGTGCGGTTCAGCCCCGTGAACATCATCTTGGAGAAGGCCTGCTGGAACTGCTCGGGCGACTGCGAGAACATCGACAGCCAGCTCTTCAGCACGCTTTCTGGCGAGAAGCGCTCCATCTCGGCCAGCATCTTCTTCTCGACCTCGGCCATGATGGTGGCCTGCAGCGGCTGCACGTCGGGCAGGCCGAAGAACTGTCGCGCTTCGAGCGGCGTGCACTCGACTTCCAGCGTGCATTTCATGACGGCCTCCAGGCTCCCCGTCGACGCGCGCGTCGCGGGGGCGAAAGGCGGTCACGTCGTCCTGCGCCGGATGCTGAACCGTGCGGCAGCGGGGCGCAAGGGGCGTCGTCGGCGCCGTCCCGGTCGACGAACGTCCGGCCTCACGCCAGGGGCACGAAGGTGATCTCCAGCCGTCCGCCCAGGGCCTTGGCGGCCTGCTCCAGGCGGTCGAGCTTGGTTCGGTGCGTCGGATCGAGGATGCGGCGGACCTCGCTTTCATCGACGTTCAGCCTGCCGGCCAAGGCGACGCGGGTGAGGCCCCCGCGACGGAACGCGGCGTAGACGGCGGCCTTGGCCACCATCTCGGCCGGCGGCGCGATCCAGTGGGCCCTCGAAACCCCTTGAGAAGGGGAGGGTATGTCTTCGTCGTCGCGGATGCGCCCGCGCAACGCTTCCCGCAGACAATCCACAGCCTCGTGAGCCGCCTCGGCCTCGGTATGGCCGAAGGTCAGAGCCTCGGGGAAGTCGGGAAAGCTGACGATGAACGACCCGTCCGACCCTCGGTCGATGATCGCAGGATAGATGAAATCTCCGCTCATGTTCGCACTTCGCATCGCGTTGACGGAACGAGAGTCATGGCGATTGGGTGAGGATCGCTCGGCCGACGCCGCACCCGGTCCGCCTCCTCCACCGCCTTGCAGGCGGTCCCCCTCCTCCGCGGGGCGGAGGAGGACATGCCGCAGCGCCTCCGCGTTTCCTCCTCAACACCGTGGAGGAGGGGGACCGCGCGAAGCGCGGTGGAGGAGGCCCGACCGGGCGCCGCACGACGAAAGACGCCACGATCCCCAGGACGGCGACGCTTCGGCCTGAACGAGGTCAGCCCGTCTCGCGCGCCCACGCCGCCGTGAAGTCGCGCGCCGCGGCCTCGGGGTCCTCGGCCGCCATGATGGCGCTGACCACCGCGACGCCGCTGGCGCCCTCCTCGGCCAGCATCGGCACGTCGACCGCCTTGACGCCGCCGATGGCCAGCACGGGCTTGGCGGTCAGGCGCCTCAGGCGGGCGAAGCCGCCGAGGCCGAGCGGCGTCGAGGCGTCGGACTTGGTGCTCTGCGGGTGGACGGGGCCGAGGCCGAGGTAGTCGGCCGCCGCCGCGTCGGCGCGGCCGATCTGCTCGGCGTCCGTGATCGACAGGCCGATCAGCATGTCGGGCCCCACCAGCGCCCGCACGGCCTCGACCTGCATGTCGGTCTGGCCGAGGTGGACGCCGTCGGCCCCGACCGCCATCGCGACGTCGGCCCGGTCGTTGACGATCAGCGGCACGCCCCGGCCGGCCAGCACGGCCTTCAGCGCCCGCGCCTCGTCGAGGAAGGCGCGGGTCGTGGCGGTCTTCTCCCTTAGCTGCACCATGGTGACGCCGCCCGCCACCGCCCGCATCACCACCTCGACCAGGGGGCGGCCGCGGGCGAGGCCCCGGTCGGTGACGAGGCACAGGCGGTAGCGGGAAGCGTCGAGGGTCATGCCGGGGCTCACAGCGTGCGGAGGATCCGAGGGCGAACGGCCCGGGCCGAGGATCGGTTTCAAGCGTGCCGGCCCGGGGCCATCAGGCCCCGCCGGCACCCGCGGCGAGGGACAGGTCCACCGTGATCAGCTCGTGGTCGGACAGCGTGGCGCCGTCCGCGCCGACGGCCGGCCACGTCATGGGGGCCGAGGCCGCGAGGCCGCGCGTGAAAAACCAGTCGATGCGCTGGCCCCAGGGCGCCCGGCGCCCGTCCGGCACGAGGCGCCGCGTCTGGTCGGGCGCGTTGCAGCGGAGCCAGTCGAAGCCGGCCGACCGCAGGGCGGTGAACAGGGGCTCGCGCGCCTCGGGCCGCTCGAACCAGCCGAGGTCGGGCTCGGCCGCGGGGTCCGGCATGCTGGCCGTGTTGAAGTCGCCCGCCACGACGGCCGGCAGCCCCGGCGCCGCGGCGTCGAGCCCGGCGAGCAGCCGCTCCACGACGATGCGGCGCTCGTTCGGCGTCGAGCGGTTCTCGAGGTGCGCGCTGACCATCGCCACGGGCCCGCCCGCGAGCTCCACCACGGCGCCGACCGCCATCCGGCCGCCGATGCGGCGGTGGTGCCAGTCGAGGTCGAACCAGGCCCCGCCGTCGTCGAGCGGGATCAGGAAGGGATCGCGGAACGGCAGGGTCGAGACGAGCGCGTTGCCGTGCAGGGCGCCCGCGTTGGTCCGCCCCGCGAAGGCTTCGAGCTCGCGCCCGAAGCCGAGGCCGAGCTCGACGAACTCCACCCCGTAGAGATGGCCGGCGCCGAGCGCGGCCGCGAGGTCGCGCGCCGTGTGGCGGTCGCCCGAGCGCGCCATGCCGAGATCCATCTCGCTCAGCAGCGCGACCGACGCGCCGGTCCGCCCGAGCAGCGCCGCCGAAGTCTCGACCGCCGTGCAGCGTTCGAGGTTCCAGGCCGCCACCCGCAGGTGCGCCGGCGCGGGCTCCGCCGCGGCGGCCGGGTGGCACGCCTCGATGAGGTGCAGCGCCGGGATGGCAGCCGCGAGGGCGTCGTGGCGCGCCCGCGACGCTTCGCGGAGGCCGGCGTCGCACAGCACAGCGGGATCCGGCAGGGGCAGCAGGGGGACGGCGTCGCGGATCACGCGGGCGCGGCGTGCGGCGGGGTCCAGGGTCGATCTCCGGCGGATGCGGGCCGGGCCCTGTCCCACGCGGCGGGTCCGGCCGCAAGTCCGCCCCGCGGGCGCTTGCGCCCGGCCCCACCCCGTTGCACTGTTCCGGCTCAACCTGCGCGGGGAAGCGGCGGGGCCGGCGAGGAGAACGTTCAGCCCGCCGCGACGCGCCGCGCGCCCGCCGCCGAACGAGGCTCCCCCGTGATCGACTCATCCACCCTCTCGTCCCTGCCGGCCTCGATCGGGCGCCCCGCCTACGACCGCGCCAAGGTGACGGCCGGCATCGCCCACCTCAGCGTCGGCAACTTCCACCGCGCCCACCAGGCCGTCTACATGGACAAGGCCCTGGCGCTGCCGGGTCACGAGGGCTGGGGCATCCTGGGCATCGGCCTGATGGACGTGGAGAGCGAGCGCGCCAAGGCCGCGGCGCTTCGGGGGCAGGGCGGCCTCTACTCGCTCGTCGCCTATCCGCCGCAGGGCACGCCCGAGGTCGCGGTGGTGGGCTCCATCGTCGACTACCTCCACGCCCCGGCCGACCCCGAGGCCGTGCTGGCGCGCTTGGCCGACCCGGCCATCCGCATCGTCACCCTCACGGTGACGGAGGGCGGCTACAACATCGACGAGAACGGCCGCTTCAAGCTCGACGACCCGGCCGTCGCCCGGGACCTCGCGGGCGGGCTGCCCGCCACCTCCTTCGGCATCCTGACCGAGGCGCTGCGGCGCCGCCGCGACGCCGGCACGGCGCCCTTCACGGTGCTGTCCTGCGACAACCTCCGCCACAACGGCGGGGTGGTGAAGAACGCGCTGCTGAGCTTCGCCCGCGCCAAGGACCCGGCGCTGGCCGAGTGGATCGAGGGGGCCGTCACCTTCCCGTCCTGCATGGTGGACCGCATCACGCCCGCGGTCGGCCCGGCCGACCGGGCGCGGCTCAACGCCGAGACGGGGCTCGACGACGCCGCGCCCGTCTTCGCCGAGGACTTCATCCAGTGGGTCGTCGAGGACAGGTTCTGCAACGGGCGGCCGGAGCTCGAACGGGTGGGCGTCGAGTTCACGGACGCCGTCGACGCCTACGAGCAGGTGAAGCTGCGCATGCTCAACGCGTCCCACTCCATGATGACCTTCCCGGGCCTCCTCCTCGGCCACCGCATCGTCCACCTGGCCATGAAGGACCCCAGCGTCGATGCGCTGCTGGAACAGTTCCTGTCGCGCGATGCGGGGCCGCTGCTCGACGCGCCGCCCTCCATGTCGGTCGGGCAATATGCCGAGATGCTGCTCAGCCGCTACCGCAACCCTGCCATCGGCGACCAGCTCCTGCGCATCGCCTCGGATGGCGCCTCGAAGCTCCCGCAGTTCGTGCAGGACACGGCGCGCGACGTGGTGCGCAAGGGCGGCGACCACCGCCGCATCGCCTTCCTGCTGGCCTGCTTCACCGAATACCTCCGGGGCGTCGACGACCGGGGGGACGCCTTCCCGGTCGTCGAGCCCAACGTGACGGCCGCCGACCACGCGCTCGCCGCCGATCCGGACCTGAGGAAGGGGCTCGGCCTCGGCGCCTTCGCGGGCTGGGGCGTGGCGGACCACGCGGGCTTCGCGGGTGATTACGCGGCCTACCGCGCTTCCATCAAGGAGCGGGGCGCGGGCGCGACCCTGCACGATCTGCTGGCCGCCGTCGCGTCGGGCTGACGCCCGGCCCCGGCGTGGACCGCCCCCGTCCGCTCTGATATCCGCTCGCCATGGATGGCGCGGGGACCGGCATGGACGAGACGCCCGCCGAACGGGACGACGCGGCCCCGCCGGCCGAGCGGGGCACGCGCCTGCCGAGCCTGTCGGCGGCGATCCGGGCCGCGCGGGCCGAGGTGGCGGACCGCGCCCAGGCGCTCGGCGACCTGCGCGACGCCGAGCTGGCCCGGCTCGAACTGCTGCGCGAGATGCTCGACCCCGTGCTGGCGCAGATCCCGCCCGGGGTCGACCTGTTCGACGCGGGCCTCGTGCCGGGCGAGCACCCGCGCCTCTTCATCGACATGCTGGCCTTCGTCGAAGTGGGACGGGACCGCCGCACCTACCGCCTCGTGCAGGACCGGCGCCACGGCCGCGCCGTGCTGCACGAGGGCGAAGGCGTCAACGCCGCCCTGGCGGCCGTGACGGCCTACGTGGCGCGCCGCCTCGTCGAGCGCGAACAGCTCCTGGCCTCGCTCGGCCGCGAGG
>CAXTFP010000247.1:0-5349 GCA_964243135.1 uncultured Lichenihabitans sp. | reverse complement strand
GTTCGGAGCCGTCGCGCTCGGGAACAACGTCTGGATCAGCGCCGGCAGCACCGGGTTGGTCACGTAGTCCGCGAACTTCGCCGGATCGTCCTTCGGGCTCGACGCGTTGAACTTGTCCTTGTCGTCGATCCCGATCACGACCTCGTTGACGAGCGGCATCCCGAGACGCGACACCTGCGTCCATGCGCCGCCTTCCTTGTTGACGTTGTTGAGGCCGGGCGCGGGGTTCGCGCCTCGCCCGCGCCGTGCTAAGGGCGCCCCGACATCGGGCCATCGGGGGAGCTCAACGGCATGGCCAGCGATCTGCGCCGCATCGCACGCGCGCTGCTCTCGGTCTCGGACAAGACGGGGCTCGTCGACTTCGCGGCCTTCCTGCACGGGCGCGGCGTGGCCCTGGTGTCGACGGGCGGCACGCGGGACGCGCTGGCCGCCGCGGGCCTGCCCGTGACGGAGGTCGCCGACCTCACGGGCTTTCCTGAACTGATGGACGGGCGGCTGAAGACCCTCCACCCGCTGGTGCACGGCGGGCTGCTGGCGATCCGCGAGAACCCCAGCCACGAGGCCGCCATGCTGGCCCACAACATCGCGCCGATCGACCTCCTCGTGGTCAACCTGTACCCCTTCGAGGCCACGGTGGCGCGGGGCGGCACGCCGGACGAATGCGTCGAGAACATCGACATCGGCGGCCCGGCCATGATCCGCGGCGCCGCCAAGAACCACAACGACGTCGCGGTCGTGGTGGACTTGGCCGACTACGAGCGGCTGAAGGTCGAGATGGAGCGC
Organism: uncultured Lichenihabitans sp.; assembly: GCA_964243135.1. Classification (GTDB taxonomy): domain Bacteria; phylum Pseudomonadota; class Alphaproteobacteria; order Rhizobiales; family Beijerinckiaceae; genus Lichenihabitans. The sequence goes on along the minus strand of CAXTFP010000247.1, from coordinate 4,566 downwards.
CACGACGGGACGACCGGCCTCGCCTTCCGCCGCAGCCTCGCCCAGAAGGCCTATGCCCGCACGGCCGCCTATGACGCGCTGATCGCCGACCACCTCGCGGGCTCCGCCCCCGAGGAGACGCCGACCTACCGCGCGCTCGGCGGCACGCTCGCCGAAGCCCTGCGCTACGGCGAGAACCCGCACCAGCGCGCCGGCTTCTACCGCACGCTGGACGCGCGGCCCGGCGTGGGCTCGGCGAGGCTCGTGCAGGGCAAGGCCCTGTCCTACAACAACATCGGCGACGCGGACGCCGCCTTCGAGCTCGTCGCCGAGTTCGACCCTGCGGGGCCGGCCGCCGTCGCGATCATCAAGCACGCCAACCCCTGCGGCGTCGGCACCGGCGCGAGCCCCGCCGAGGCTTACCGGCTGGCGCTGCGCTGCGACCCCGTGTCGGCCTTCGGCGGCGTCGTGGCGGTGAACCGCCGGCTCGACGCGGCGCTCGCGGCCGAGCTCGCCAAGATCTTCACCGAGGCCATCATCGCGCCGGAGGCCGACGGCGAGGCGCTGGCCATCCTGGCGGCCAAGAAGAACCTGCGCCTGCTGCTCACCGGCGGCCTGCCGGACCGCCGGGCGCCCGGCACGCTGTGGCGCAGCGTCGCCGGCGGGTTCCTCGTGCAGGAGCGCGACGCCGCCACCGTGGACGACGCCGAGTTGGTCGTCGTCACGCGTCGCGCGCCGACGCCCGGGGAGACGGAGGACCTCCGCCTCGCCTTCCGGGTCGTGAAGCACGTCAAGTCCAACGCCATCGTCTTCGCGAAGGGCGGTGCCACGGTGGGCATCGGCGCCGGGCAGATGAGCCGCGTCGATTCCGTCCGCACCGCGGCCTGGAAGGCCGGGGAGGCCGCCAAGGCGGCGGGCGGGTCGGAGTCGCTGGCGCGCGGCGCCGTCCTGGCCTCCGACGCCTTCTTCCCCTTCGCGGACGGTCTCGAGGCCGCGGTGGCGGCCGGCATCACGGCCGTGATCCAGCCGGGCGGCTCGCTGCGCGACGCCGAAGTCGTCGCGGCGGCCGACGCCGCCGGCATCGCCATGGTGCTCACCGGCATCCGGCACTTCAAGCATTGAGCGGCCGGAGCGCGCCCGGGCTGCCGCCCGCCGGCCGCCTCGCGTGCCGCGTCCTGTTCTGGCTGACGCTGGCTGGAATCGCCTTCGCGACGCTGTCGCCCATCGACGACCGCCCGATGACGCCCTTCGGGGCCGATCCCGAGCGCGCCGCGGCCTTCGCGGCGCTCAGCGCCTTGGCGATGCTGGGCTACCCCGCCCGCCGCCTCCTGTGGTTCTTCGCCATCCTGGCGGTCGCGGTGGCGCTCGAAGCGGGGCAGAACCTCGTCGTCGGGCGCCACGGGCGGTTGCCGGACGCCGAGGTGAAGGCCCTGGGTACCTTCGCGGGCGCCGTGCTGGCCCTGGCGCTCGAGCGGGTGTCGGCCGTTTTCCGTCCCGTCCGCCCCTGATCGCGGGTTGCCTCGGCGGCGCCGAGACGGGAAGGTGCGGCCTCCATCCCGCTCGGAGCCGTTCCGCGATGAAGCCCCCGATCCCAGCCCATCGCCGGCGCGCCGCCGCCGTCCTCGCCCTGGTCTGCGCCGCGGCGCCCGCCGCCGCCCAGCAGCCCGCCGCCGAGGCCCCGAAGGAGCCCCCGAAGGCGCTCGTCGTCATGGATAACGACTTCGCCGGACCGGGCGGCACCGACATGCAGGCGCTCCTGCCCTTCCTCGGCGACCCGCGGATCACGGTGCTGGGCCTCACCGTCGTGACCGGTGACGGATGGGAGAACGACGAGGCGGCCCGCCTCCTGCGCTTCCTGGAGATCGCCGGCCGCCCCGACATCCCGGTCGTCAACGGCGCCACCTATCCCCTGATGCGCAGCGTGCCGGAGATGCGCCAATGGGAGCACCGCTACGGCAGAATCCCGTGGAAGGGCGCCTGGGGCGGGGTGGGGGCGATCGACGCCGTGCCGGCCCAGGAGCCGTCGCTGCCCCACCTCGACGAGGGTCTGCCCACGACGCCGCCGTCGCCGGAGCTCGCGGCCAGCTTTCTCATCAAGCAGATCCACGCCCATCCCCATCAGGTGACGGTGGTGGCGGCCGGCCCCCTCACCGACATCGCGCTGGCGCTCCGCATCGACCCCAGCGTCGCGGCCGACGCGAAGGAGCTCGTCTTCATGGGCGGGCTGCTCGACACCAGCATGATGTCGGTGACGGGCAACGCCGATTTCGCCTCCGACTTCAACCTGATCTTCGACCCCGAGGCGGCCCACATCGCGCTCACGGCGCCCTGGCCGAAGATCACGGCTGTCGGCGACGTGTCCAACGGCGTGATGATGACCCGCGCCCTGATGGACCGCATCGCGGCCGTGAAGACCCCGCTCACGGACTATCTCAGCAAGTACTTCAACGCCCTGCCGCTGTGGGACGAGATGGCGGCCGCCATCGTAGCGGACCCGACGCTGGTGACGAAGTCGGTGGACGCCTTCATGGACGTCGACGTGTCGGGCGGGGCGGATTACGGCCGCGCCCACGTGTGGCCGGACGCGCTGGCGCCCAAGGAGATGGGCGTGCGCCCCGTGACGATCGTCCAGGAGGTCGACACGGCGCGCTTCGTCGATGGCTTCGTCAAGGCCGCGCAGTGGACGCCGCCGAAGTGATGCCCTCCGCCCCTCCTCACATGTGCTGCCCGCCGTTGATCGACAGCACCGAGCCCGTGACGAAGGAGGCGTCGTCGGACGCCAGGTAGGCCACGGCCTTGCCGACCTCCTCGGGCAGGCCCAGCCGGCCCACGGGGATCTGCGGCAGGATTTTGGCCTTCAGCACCTCGGGCGCGATGGCCCGCACCATCTCGGTGCCGATGTAGCCCGGGCAGATGGCGTTCACCGTGATGCCCTTGGCGGCGCTTTCCTGCGCCAGGGCCTTGACGAAGCCGATGTCACCCGCCTTGGCGGCCGAATAGTTCACCTGCCCCATCTGGCCCTTCTGGCCGTTGATGGACGAGATCACGATGACGCGGCCCCAGTTCCGCGCGCGCATGCCGTCGATCACGGGGCGCGTGACGTTGAACAGGGAGTCGAGGTTGGTGCTGAGCACCGCCCGCCACTGGTCCCGCGTCATCTTGTGGAAGAAGCCGTCGCGCGTGATGCCGGCGTTGTTGACCAGGATGTCGATGGGGCCGACCTCCTCCTCGACGCGCTTCACGCCCTCGGCGGAAGCGTCGAAGTCGCCCACGTCCCACCTGAACACCGGCGTGCCGGTCTCATCCCTGAAGCGACTCGCCGCCTCGTCGTTGCCGGCGTAGCTGGCCGCCACCCGGACGCCGGCCTCGGCGAGGGCGCGGCTGATCGCGGCACCGATCCCGCGCGTGCCCCCGGTCACCAGTGCGATGCGTGCCATGCTGTCCTCCCCGTCGCGACGCTTCGATCGCCTGCGATCATCAACGAGTTTTGACGGGGGTGGTTCTGTCAGTCCAGGGGGAACGATGCCGAAACGCGATGCAGCATCGAGGGGCGCCGTACCGCTGCACCGCAGCGTGCGGGCGCAGCGGTCCCCTCACCGCCAGCGGTCGAGGGCCGCCTCGTCCGTCGCCTTGGGGGCGACCCAGTCGGCGGCGCCCGCGACTTCGCCGATCCAGCGGTTGCGCTTCCAGAACGGCGCCCCGTCCTTCAGGTAGTCCATGAGGAAGTCGGCCGCCGCGAAGGCGTCGGCGCGGTGGGCCGAGGCCGTCACCACGAGCACGATGTTGTCGCCGGGCCGGATGGTCCCATGACGGTGGATCACGCGGCAGCCCCGGAGCGGCCAGCGCCGCTCCGCCTCGGCGGCGACGCGCAGGATCTCGTCCTCGGCCATGCCCGGGTAATGCTCGATCTCCAGCGCGTCGAGCCTGCCGCCCTCGTCGCGGCACAGGCCCGAGAAGGTCACGACGGCGCCGACGTCGCGCCGCCCCGCGGTCAGCGCCGCGATCTCGGCCGCGACGTCGAAGTCGCCCGCCTGGACGGAAACCGACGCCACCCTAGCCCCCCGTCATCGGCGGGAAGAACGCCACCTCGCGGGCGCCCGCGAAGCCGGCGTCGTGCTTGGCGTGGACCCGGTCCACCGCGGTGCGGATCACGGCCTGGTTCTCGAAGGCGTGGGCGTAGTTCTCGCCCCGCCCGGCCAGCCAGCCCATCAGCTCGCCCAGGGTATGGACCTCGGCGGGCGGGGCGAGCTCCTCCTCGGCGGTGCCGATGCGCTCGCGCACCCAGGCGAAATACAGCGCTCTCACATCTCACTCCATGACTGGCCGGAACCCCGCCTTCATGTAGTCCCAGCCGGTGTAGAGCGTCAGGACGGCCGCGACCCAGAGCAGCACGAGGCCGATGTCGACCGTGCCGGGCAGCACCGCCTCGCCGGCCGGCCCGGCGATCAGGAAGCCGATGGCCGTGAGCTGCGCCGTGGTCTTCCACTTGGCCACCTTCGTGACCGGCACCGACACGCGCAACTCGGCCAGGAACTCGCGCAGGCCCGACACCAGGATCTCGCGGCACAGGATCACGATGGCGGCCCA
>CAXTFP010000246.1:0-5349 GCA_964243135.1 uncultured Lichenihabitans sp. | reverse complement strand
GTCCACACCTCGGCGAGGGTCGCGGGCGAGACGAGGTTCTTGATCCGCTGCCACCGGCCGAGCAGCTCGGCATAGACCGCGAAGCGCTCCTCCGTTTCACGTGAAACCGGCACGAGGGCCAGAGCGCGGCGGCGATCCTCGGAGATGGGGTTCTGCAAGGGAGTCAAAGCCGGCTCGGGATGAAGGCTTGAGCTTCCACAAACCGGCTACGGCGTTCACGCATCCCCGCAGCGGGGAGGTTCGGCCCTTCTCCCCTCCGGGGAGAAGGGCGGCAACGCCCAGCGTCCATGATGTGCGAGGCCGAGAGCATGAGATTCAGGGCACCGCCCCAGCCAGCGCCTTGCCCCTGCCCCGCCCCTGGGCGACGAGGATCGTCAGGGCCGCCGGGGTCATGCCCTCGATGCGCTGCGCCTGGCCGAGCGTCCGAGGGCGCACGGCGTCGAGCTTGTCGCGCAACTCGCGCGACAGCCCCGGCAGGGCGCCGTAGTCGAGGTCGTGGGCGAGGCCGATGCCGTCCTCGTCCCGCGTGCGGGCGATGTCGGCGTCCTGGCGGTCGAGGTAGACGGCATATTTCGCGTCAGCCTCCACCTGCGCCATGACGGCGGGCGCGATCGCGCCGAGCGCGGGCCACAGCGCTCGCAAGGCTTCGGCGTCGATCGTCGGATAGGACAGGAGCGCGAAGGCGCTGCGGCGCACGCCGTCCTGCGACACCGGGATGCCGCGCAGGGCGAGCTGCTGCGGGGTCGCGGTGAGCGCGTCGACGAGGCGGCGCGCGGCGTCGAGCGCGTCGAGCTTGGCCGCGAAGGCCGCGGCCCGCTCCGGCCCGACGCAGCCCCAGGCCAGCCCCCGCCGGGTCAGTCGCTGGTCGGCGTTGTCGGCCCGCAGCGTCAGGCGGTATTCGGCGCGGGAGGTGAACATGCGGTAGGGCTCGGTGACGCCGCGGGTCACGAGGTCGTCCACCATCACTCCGATGTAGGCCTCGGCGCCCGAGAAGGCGACCGGTTCCCCGCCCCCGGCGCGGCGCGCGGCGTTGAGCCCCGCCACGAGGCCCTGCGCGGCCGCCTCCTCGTAGCCCGTGGTGCCGTTGATCTGCCCGGCCAGGAACAGCCCGGGCAGGCGCTTCGCCTCCAGGCTAGGGCCGAGCTCGCGCGGGTCGACGAAGTCATATTCGATGGCGTAGCCGTGCTGGGTGATAACCGCGTCCTCGCAACCCGGGATGGAGCGGACGAGGCGCTCCTGCGTGTCGCGCGGCAGCGAGGTCGAGATGCCGTTGGGGTAGAAGGTCGGGTCGTCGAGTCCCTCGGGCTCCAGGAAGATCTGGTGGCTGTCGCGGTCGGCGAAGCGCGTGACCTTGTCCTCGATCGACGGGCAGTAGCGCGGTCCCCGCCCGGTGATGGCGCCCGAGAACAGCGGCGCCCGGTGCAGGTCGGCGCGGATGATCGAGTGGGTCTCGGCCGTGGTGCGGGTGATGAAGCAGTCGCGCTGCTCCGTCTCGATCCGCGCCGTGAGGCTGGAGAAGGGTTCGGGCACGGCGTCGCCCGGCTGGCGCTCCAGCCGGTCGAGGTGGAGGCTGCGCCCGTCGAGCCGCGGCGGCGTGCCGGTCTTCAGCCGGCCGAGGGCGAAGCCGCGCGCCTCCAGCGCGGCCGACAGGCCATGGCTCGGCGCCTCGCCGATGCGCCCGGCGGGGGTGCGGTCCTCGCCGACGTGGATCAGCCCGCGCAGGAAGGTGCCGGTGGTGAGCACGGCGGCCCCGCAGGCGAGGCGGCGACCGTCCGCCAGGGTGACGGCTGCGACGCGGTCGGCGGCGATGTCGAGGCCGAAGGCCTCGCCCTCGACGAGCGCGAGGTTCGGCTGGGCCGCGAGAGTCCGCCGCATGGCCGCGCGATACAGAGCGCGGTCTGCCTGGGCGCGGGGGCCGCGCACGGCCGGCCCCTTGCGGCGGTTCAGCACGCGGAACTGGATGCCGCTGGCGTCCGCCACGCGCCCCATGACGCCGTCGAGGGCATCGATCTCGCGGACGAGGTGGCCCTTGCCGAGCCCGCCGATGGCGGGGTTGCAGGACAGGGTGCCGACCGTGGCGAGGCTCTGGGTGACGAGCGCCGTACGGGCGCCGGTGCGAGCCGCGGCCGCCGCAGCCTCGCAGCCGGCGTGACCGCCGCCGATCACGACGACGTCGAAAGTCTGAGACATGGGTGAACCGGAGGGCCAGGGGGTCGGTCGCGCCTTATAGGCCCGGCCGGCGCCGGACGGAAGCTGCACGTCCGGCGGAACCGATCCGGCAGCCCGCGTTTCACGTGAAACGGCGGGCCTACTTGCCGATGCAGAACCGCCCGAAGATCGCGCCCAGCACCTCCTCGGTGCCGATCCGCCCGACGAGCCCGGCCAGGGCATCGGCTGCAGCGCGCAGGTCCTCGGCGACCAGTTCGAAGTCGCTCCCCTGCCCGGCCGGGCCGATGCGGCCGAGGTGGCGCTGCGCGGCTTCCAGCGCCGCGCGATGGCGGATGCGCGTCACCACGGCGCCTTCCCCGTCGACCAGCGCCTCGGCGGCGAAGCGCGCCAGGGCCGCCACGAGCCCATCGAGCCCCGCCCCGGTCAGGGCCGACACTGCGACGTCGCTGCCGCCCGCGCCGGCGCCGAGATCGGCCTTGGTGGCGACCGTCCAGACCGCGCCCGCCGTCTCGACGTCCGGCGCCGCGGGTTCGCGCCCGTCGTGGAGCCACAGGACGAGGTCGGCCGAACCCGCACGGGCGCGGGCGCGGGCGATGCCCTCGCGCTCGACCGGATCGTCGGTGTCGCGCAGCCCGGCCGTGTCGATGAGCTGGACGGGGTAGCCGCCGAGTTCGAGGTCGACCGCGATGGCGTCGCGCGTCGTGCCGGCCTGGGCCGAGACGATGGCCACGTCGCGGCCGGCGAGCGCGTTGAGCAGCGTGGACTTGCCGACATTGGGCGGTCCCGCGATGGCCACCGCCACACCGTCGCGCAGCTTGGCGCCGCGGGCCTCGCGCGCGAGCTCCTCGTCCACTCGCCGCGCCACGCCGCCGGCGAGGCGGTGGATCTCGCCCTCGACCGAGGCCACGAGGTCGTCCTCCTCGGCGAAGTCGATGGCGGCCTCGGCGAGCGCCAGGGCCGAGAGCAGGTCCCCGCGCAGCCTCGCGACCCAGCGGCCGAGCGCGCCGTCGAGCTGGCGCAGGGCTTGGCGGCGCTGTGCCTCGGTCTGGGCGTCGATGAGGTCGGCCAGCCCCTCGACGGCGCCGAGGTCCATCTTGCCGTTGAGGTAGGCGCGGCGGGTGAACTCGCCGGGCGCGGCGGGGCGGCAGCCCGGCACGGCCGCGAGCGCACCGAGCACGGCCGCCATCACGGCCCGGCCGCCGTGGACGTGGAACTCCGCGGCGTCCTCGCCGGTGAAGGAGGCCGGCCCCGGAAACCACAGCACGAGGGCACGGTCGAGCGCATCCTCCCCCCGGCGCAGCGTCGCCACGCTGGCGAGGCGGGGGGCAGGGAGGCGCCCGGCGATGCGCAGGAGCGCGTCGCGCGTCGCGGGGCCGGAGATGCGGATCAGCGCGACGGCGGAGCGGCCCGGGGCGGTCGCGGGCGCGAAGATGGTGTCGATGGATCGTCGCATCGAAACATCCCATCCCTCGACGCGCATCCTTCTCCCACAACGTGGGAGAAGGTGTCGGCGCGAAGCGACGACGGATGAGGGGACTTCGGACGGTCGCGGGTTCCCTCACCCGACCCCGCTTCGCGGGGCCACCTGGGTCCCATCCCGGCTAGCCGGGATGGGTGCCCGACTCTCCCGCTCCGCGGGGGAGGGAGAGTCGGTCAGGTGTTCATAGACTCGAAGAAGGCGGCGTTGCCCTTCGGGGTCTCGCGCAGCTTGCCCATCAGGAACTCGATGCCGTCGACCGTGCCCATCGGGTTGAGGATGCGGCGCAGCACGTACATCTTCTTGAGCGTGTCGGAGGGGACCAGCAGCTCCTCCTTGCGGGTGCCGGAGCGCGTGATGTCGAGCGCCGGGTAGACCCGCTTGTCGGCCACCTTGCGGTCGAGGATGATCTCGGAATTGCCGGTGCCCTTGAACTCCTCGAAGATCACCTCGTCCATGCGCGAGCCCGTGTCGATCAGCGCGGTCGCGATGATGGTGAGCGAGCCGCCGCCCTCGATGTTGCGGGCCGCGCCGAAAAAGCGCTTCGGCCGCTGCAGGGCGTTGGCGTCGACGCCGCCCGTCAGCACCTTGCCGGAGGACGGCACGGTGGTGTTGTAGGCGCGGCCGAGGCGGGTGATGGAGTCGAGCAGGATCACCACGTCGCGCCGGTGCTCGACGAGGCGCTTGGCCTTCTCGATCACCATCTCGGCCACTTGGACGTGGCGCGTCGCCGGCTCGTCGAAGGTCGAGGACACGACCTCGCCCTTCACCGAGCGCTTCATGTCGGTCACCTCCTCGGGCCGCTCGTCGATGAGCAGCACGATGAGGTAGCATTCGGGGTGGTTGGCGGTCACCGACTGGGCGATGTTCTGCAGCAGCACGGTCTTGCCGGTGCGGGGCGGCGCCACGATGAGGGCGCGCTGCCCCTTGCCGATCGGCGCCACGACGTCGATCACGCGGGACGACATGTCCTTGCGGGTCGGGTCCTCGGTCTCGAGCTTCAGGCGCTCGTCGGGATAGAGCGGCGTGAGGTTGTCGAAGTTGACCTTGTGGCGGACCTTCTCGGGGTCCTCGAAATTGATCGTGATGACCTTGATGAGGCCGAAGTAACGCTCGCCGTCCTTGGGGCCGCGGATCTGTCCCTCGACGGTGTCGCCGGTGCGCAGGCCGAAGCGGCGGATCTGCGAGGGCGAGATATAGATGTCGTCGGGGCCGGCGAGGTAGTTGGCGTCGGGCGAGCGCAGGTAGCCGAAGCCGTCCTGCAGGACCTCGACGACGCCCTGCCCGATGATCTCGATCTCCTTGGCGGCGAGTTCCTTCAGGATGGCGAAGAGCAGTTCCTGCTTGCGCAGCAGCGAGGCGTTCTCGACCTCATGCTCCTCGGCGAAGGCCAGGAGGTCGGTCGGCGTCCTCGATTTGAGGTCCTGGAGTTTGATTTCCCGCATGGGGGAGGCGTCCTTGAGCCGTGCCGCTCGGTCGGCCCCGCGGGGCACCGCTGTGATCGGCGAGGGGATGGGAGGAGGACCGCGTCGGTGGGGCCCGGTGGGCTCACGGCGCCGAGGGGCGCGACGACGGTCCGCGGTGGGGAGGAGTGCGGGCGGGGTGGAGAGATGAGCCCTCCCCCGCCCGGGATCGTGAGCGGCGGATCAGTCGCCGGAGGGGGCGGGCTGGTCGGCCGGGGCCGGCGGGTCGCCGGCCTCGGC
>CAXTFP010000245.1:0-5350 GCA_964243135.1 uncultured Lichenihabitans sp. | reverse complement strand
CCACCGGCGGCAGCCGGCCCACGTCGTCCCCGAGCGCCAGCGGGTCGGCGCCCTCGATCGCCATGACGCGGATGTTGCGGCCCTGGAGCTTGTCCATCAGGCCGAGCAGCGCGCCGCTTTCCCCCGGCATGGCCGACAGGTCCGCCACCACGGGGCGGCTCGTGAAGTAGCCCGGCGAGCGGCCGAGCAGGTCGTCGAGGCCGATCAGCCAATCGTCGATCGGCGGCTCGGGCCGCAGCACCAGCGCCATCAGCGATCGGCCGCGGAACCGGACAGGGGAGGAGGTGGCGAGTGCCGTCATGCCGATCGATGTTCCTTGAATGGGACGATCTGACGGCATCGCGGTTAACAGACCGTTAAAGTTGGTTAACCGATCGTGCGGAGGATGCTTCAGGGGGCGGGGTGCGGCTCGGCCGGAACGGGGCTGGTAGCGCCGGACCCCTGGCGATCCATCGGCGGCGTCGAGCACGGTGAGGCCTGGTCACAGGTTTTCTCGCTTCGACGACCGCTTCGGCGAGGACGAAACAGGAACGCTGAGCGGCGTCCGGCATGGAATTCGTCGTTCGGCGTCGGCCTCATCACATGATCTTGCGAAGATCCTGACCACCGTAGAGCACGCGATCGATGATCACGGCGTCATCCGTAGAGTGGAAGACGATGGCGACGCGACGCTCGAAGCCGATGATGCGTAATCCGGGCCGAATGTCATCCCGCCGCGTTCCCTGTTTCGGGAAGAACGCGAGACCGGTGCAACGCACCTGGATTCGGTCCGTATACGCCTTCGCCCGATGGGGTCCGGAACGTTCGGCGATGAAGGCGTAGAGCTGAAGTAGATCCTGAGTCGCTTCCAGCGTGTAGACGACGTTGCGGGTCACGTCAGCCCTGTCTCAGCCGCGCTGCATGTGCCGCATTCAGGGCAGCTTCGACGTCGGAGGCCGAGACGGCCGAATCGGGATCGGCCTGGACGGCGTCGTAGGCCGGGCCCACCTCCTCCCGAAGCCAGCGTTCGATATCCGCGTTCCGATCCTGCAAAGCCTCCAGGCCAGCGCCGATCACCTCGCTGACCGAAGCATAGGCGCCGGACGCCATGAGGTCGTCGATGCGGCGGGCCTGTTCGGGCGGGAGGGTGACGATCCTGTCAGTCTCTGATGACATCGAAGGTGTCCTTTACAGGTTTGGAGCGTGTCTCTGAAAGATGGGATATGACATCGAACGCGACCACCGGACTGGCTTGGAAACTTCAAAAGGCTTTTTCAGGGCTCTGCCCTGAAACCCGCCAAAGGGCTCGCCCTTTGGAATCTCATTTATAACATCGCTGTCACACCAAGTTCTCCACGGCGGCGATGAGCCGGGCGATGTCCTCGTCGCGCGACAGGCGGTGGTCGCCGTCCTTGACCAGCGTGATGCTGACGGGATCGGCCGCGAGATGCTCGACCAGCAGCATGGCGTGCCCCCACGGCACGGCGTCGTCCCTCATGCCCTGGAGGATGTGGACCGGCCCGTGCGCCCGCACCGTCGCGCCCAGCAGCAGGTGCCGGCGTCCGTCCTCGATCAGCGCCCGCGTGACCGGGTAGGGCTCGGGGCCGTAGGGGGAAGGGCGCATCCAGCGGCCCGTCTCCTCGATCTCGCGCCGCACCTCCGGGTCGAAGCGCGCCCACATCAGCGCCTCCGTGAAGTCGACCGCCGGCGCGATCAGCACCAGCCCGGCGATGCGGCCGGCCTCGCCCGCCCCCGCCAGGGCGCGGGCCGCGAGCAGCGCGATCCAGGCCCCCATGGATGACCCCACCAGGATCTGCGGGCCCGCGCTCCGCGCCCGGATCACCGCCAGGGCGTCGTCGAGCCACAGGCCGATCGTGCCGTCCTCGAAGCGCCCCTCCGAGGCGCCGTGGCCCGAATAGTCGAAGCGCAGCATGGCGCGGCCCCGCTCCCCCGCCCAGGCGTCGAGCGCCACGGCCTTGCCGGAGGTGAGGTCCGACTTGAAGCCGCCGAGCCAGACCACGCCGGGCCGGGTCTCGCCCTCCCGCGCGGGGCGCGCCGCCACGGCCAGGCGGCGTTCGCCGCGCGCGTCGCGCACCGGCAGCATTGTGGGTTGGGCGTCATGCGGCATAATCAGGGCACACCGGTCGGGCGTCGTTCGATCCCGTGGTCCCGTTCGGGCGCCCGATGGGGCTTCCGGGCCGGACCACCAGTCTGGCGGAGGATCGCGCCGCGGCGCGATCCTCCGCACGAAACACCGCAGAGCCCGATGCCGCAACCCTCCACCGATGCCGCGACCCGCCCGTCCCTCGACGGCGCCACCGTGATGCAGATCATCCCGGCGCTCGACGCGGGGGGCGCCGAGCGCACGACGATCGACATCGCGGGCGCGCTCGTCGAGGCCGGGGGCCGCGCCCTGGTGGCCAGCGCCGGCGGCCGGCTCGTGAGCGAGCTGCAGGCGCGCGGCGGCATCTGGATCCCGTTCCCGGCCGACACCAAGAACCCCGCCGCCATGGCCTGGAACGTGGCCCGGCTGGCGCGGCTGATCCGCCTCGAGCGCCCCGCGGTCGTCCACGCCCGCTCCCGCGCGCCCGCCTGGGTGGCGCTGGGCGCCGCGCGGCTCACCGGCACGCCCTTCGTGACGACGTTCCACGGCGCCTACGGCGGCAGGAGCGCGCTGAAGCTGCGCTACAATTCCGTGATGGCGCGGGGCGACGCCGTGATCGCCAACTCGGACTTCACGCGAAGCCTCGTCGCCTCGCTCTATCCCTGGGCGGGGGCGCAGATCGCCGTGGTGCACCGGGGCACCGACCTCCGGCAGTTCTCGCCCGGCGCCGTCGCGCCGGGGCGGGTCGAGCGGCTGAGGGCGGAGTGGGGCGTCGAGGCCGGCGACCGGGTCGTGCTGCTGGCCGCGCGGCTCACCGGCTGGAAGGGCCATCGCGTGCTGATCGAGGCGGCGCGGCTGCTGCGCGACCGGGGGGTGGACGACGCCACCTTCATCCTGGCCGGCGACCCGCAGGGCCGCACCCGCTATCCCGCCGAGCTCGACGCGCTGATCGCGCGGGCCGGGCTCGACGGCGCGGTGCGCCGCGTCGGCCACTGCGCGGACATGCCGGCGGCCTTCCTCGCGGCCAGCGTGGTGGCGGTGCCCTCGACCAAGCCCGAAGCCTTCGGCCGCTCGGCCGTGGAGGCCCAGGCCATGGGCACGCCCGTGGTGGTAACGGACCTCGGCGCCGTGCCCGAGACCGTGCTGTCGACCCCCCGCGTGGCGCTCGAGGCCCGCACCGGCTGGTGCGTGCCGCCCGACGACGCCGCGGCCCTGGCGCTGGCGCTCGGCGAGGCCCTCGGCCTCGGGGCCAGCGCGCGGGACGGCATGGCCCGGCGCGCGCAGGCGCATGTGGCGGAGCATTTCTCGCTGGAGCGGATGGAGCGCGCCACCCTCGACATCTACCGCGACGTCATCGCGGGGCGGCGGCGGGTCCCGCCGCGGGGCGAACCGCCGACGCCGGACGCCGCGCCCTGACGCCGCCCGCCCTGCGCGACGCGGAAGCCGCCGACGCGCCGGCGGTCGCGGCGCTGCACGCCGCGAGCTGGCGCACGGCCTATCGCGGCACCTTCGCGGACAGCTACCTCGACGGCCCCGTCGACGCCGACCGGCTGGAACTGTGGCGCGAGCGCTTGGCGGCGGCGTCGCCCCGGCAGATCACCCTCCTGGCCGAGGCCGACGGCGCGCTGGTGGGTTTCGCCTGCTGCATCACCGACGAGGACCCGCGCTGGGGCTCGCTGGTCGACAATCTCCACGCGGCACCCGACCGCCGGGGGCGGGGCATCGGCCGCGCCCTGTTGCGCGGGGCCGCCGCCCGGCTCGGGGAGGGGGCGCCGGGCCGGCCATGGGCTTCCATCGGAGGATCGGCGGCAAGGCGGGCGGCCGGGACATGACGCCCGAGCGCGGCGGCACGACCTGCGCCGTGACGCGCATCGTGTGGCCGTCGCCCGAAGCCCTGGCGGCCGGCTGCGGATAGCGGCGCTTCGCCCCGCCGCCTTGCGGCGGGAGCAAGGGGCGGCTTACTTCTTGGCGAAGTTGATGCCGGCGAAGCGCGAGTTGAAGCGCGACAGGCGCCCGCCGCGGTCCATCAGCTGCTGGGAGCCGCCGGTCCAGGCCGGGTGGGTCTTGGGGTCGATGTCGAGGTTCAGCGTGTCGCCGTCCTTGCCCAGCGTCGAGCGCGTCATGAACTCGGTGCCGTCGGTCATCACGACCTTGATCATGTGGTAATGGGGGTGCGTTCCGGTCTTCATCGTGGGTCCTGTGGAGTGCTGGCGCGTGGCCGGCGCGAGGACCCGGTCGAAGCCCCCGTGATTTTCGCCGTCAAGGTGAGAATGGCGGTCCTATAAACCAGACGCGATCCGAAGACCAGCCCACCCGGCGGCTGGGCCGGCGCATCGACGGCGGGGAAGCATGAAACGCAAGAGCGGCACGGCCAACACGGCGGCGACCCCCGCGCGGCCTCCCCGGGGCTCGCTCCGCGCCCTCAAGCCGCTGCTGCCCTACGCGGTGCGCTACCGGGGCCGGATCGCGCTCGGCGTGCTGGCGCTGGTGGTGGCCTCGGCCGCCACGCTGGTGGTGCCCGAAGCCGTGCGGCGCCTCGTCGACTTCGGCTTCGCGCAGGACCGCATCGGGCTCATCAACGCCTATTTCATCGCCATGGTGGCGGTGGTGGCGGCGCTGGCCGCCGCCTCGGGCGCCCGCTACTACCTCGTCATGACGCTGGGCGAGCGCATCGTCGCCGACCTGCGCTCGGATCTCTACGCCCATCTGACGCGGCTCGACGCCGGCTTCTTCGACCGATCGCAGACCGGCGAGCTCGTCTCGCGCCTCACGGCCGACACCACCCAGCTCAAGGCCACCTTCGGCTCCTCGGCCTCCGTGGCGCTGCGCAACGTCTTCCTGTTCGTCGGCGCCGTCGCCATGATGGTCTATTCGAGCCCCACGCTGTCGGGCTTCGTGCTGCTCGCCATTCCGATCATCGTGCTGCCGCTGGTCCTGTCGGGCCGGGGCGTGCGCCGCCGCTCGCGCGCCGCCCAGGACCGGCTGGCCGAGGCCATGTCCTTCGCCACCGAGAACCTCGGCGCCATGCGCACGATCCAGGCCTTCGGCGCGGAAACGCTGTCGACGGCCCGCTTCGACCGCGCCGTCGAGGGCTCCTACGGGGCCGCCGCCGCGGCCGCCCGGGCCCGCGGCCTCCTCACGATGGTGGCGATCTTTCTGGCCTTCGGCAGCGTCGTCGGGGTGCTGTGGTTCGGCGCCCACGAGGTGATCGCGCGCCGCATGTCGGGGGGGCTGCTGTCGCAGTTCGTGCTCCACGCGGTGTTCGGC
>CAXTFP010000244.1:0-5435 GCA_964243135.1 uncultured Lichenihabitans sp. | reverse complement strand
GCCCCGGGCCGCTCGCGGGCCATCGCGACCAGGCCCGAGGCGATGTTGCTCGACGCCTCGCCGGTCATCCCACCGCCTCCCGGAGGGCCGGATGACGCGCCAGGAATGACAGGACCAGCGGGATGACCTCGTCGGGCGGGATCACGTCGGGGCCGTCGTACCAGCGGGCCAGGATCTCGAAGCCGAGGAGCCGGTCCTGGCGAAGGTCGAACAGCGCCTGATAGTGGGGCCGCACATCCTCGTCCGCGATGGCCTGACGAATGCGCGACTCGCGCTCGGCGCGGAGGCGGAGCTGCGACTCCATTCCGGGTTCGAAGAACGAGAAGCTGCCGTGTCCCTCCCGCTTGGCCCTGAACATGGCGAGGTCGGGCGCGTGCATCAGGCTCTCGGGGTCGGCGCCGTGGACCGGCGGGAGCGGGACGCCGACCGAGGCGCCGGCCGTGACGGTGATGCCGTCGAACGCGATGGGCTTGGCGATCGCCGCGAGGATGCGCCGGGCGAGGCGCATCGGCCCGTCGCCGCCGGGCTCGAATGCCATGACGACCGCGAACTCGTCGCCGCCCAGGCGCGCCGCCATCTCGCCGTCGCGGACCAAGTCCTTGAGCCGGGCCGCGACCTCGCACAGGACCTTGTCGCCGGCGCCGTGCCCGTAGATGTCGTTGACCGGCTTGAACCGGTTGAGGTCCAGCAGGAGGACGCCGCAGGCGGTGCCTCCGTCGCGGGCGTGACGCGCGATGGCGTCGTCGATGTTCGATCCCACCATGCGCCTGTTGGGCAGGCCGGTCAGAGCGTCGTGCCGGGCGAGCGATTCGGCGAAGCGGTGAGCGGCGCTGGCTTCCTCGTGCGCCTTGGCGAGCGCGATGGCGTTCTGGCGAAACGTGTTGAAGGCTTTCGCCATGGCGTCGACCTCATCGCCGCGGCCCGACGACGGCACCACCGCCTCGAGGCTCCCCTGGGCGAGGCTGGTCAGGGCCCGCGTGATGCGTCGGAGCGGACGGAAGATCGTCGTCTGGAGCAGGAGCAGGATGGACACGACGATCAGCCCCGCCAGCCCCGCGACGCCCAGAATCAGTCCGGAGGCATGGGTGGCGATGGCGCCGGCCGCCCGCCGCGCGTCCAGCGCACCGGTTTCGGAGGTGTGGGCGAGGGCAATGGCCTTGCGGTTGGCCTCGGCGAAGGCCGCGGCCAGGCGGATCTCGTTGCTGACGCCCCGCCAGTTCCGCTCCCCGGGAGGATCGGCCAGGATCTCCCTCTGGATGGCGAGATAGTTCGAGAGGGTGCCGTCGATGTCGTGCAGCAGGCCGCGTTCCACGCCGCTGTCCACGTAATTCGCGTAGCTGGACGTCCTCGACGTGATCTCCGCCGTGCGGTCGACGATCACCCGCTTCACCAGATCGTCCTGATCGGCGGTGGTGGATTGGAGCAGGAAGGCGTCGACGAAGCGGAGCTGCCGGCCGAGTTCGACGATGTCGTCGGCGAGACGCGTCTTGATGACCAGGCGGCCGTTCAGGTCGCCTGACAGCTTGCCCAACTCGCCGAGCTCGACCACGGACGTCACCGTGACGCCGCCCAGCAGGGCCAGGATCGCCACGAAGCTGAACAGGACGCATGTTCCGATCTTGGGATAGGTCATGAGGGCGCGTCTTGATGTCCGAGCTGCGGCTCCAGGGTGCCTCCCTCGTCTTAAGAAAGGCTGTCGGTTGAGGTGCATGATCGGCCGCCATCCCTGCGGCCCGGCATGGCCGGCCGCGGCTGGATCATCCCCCGAAGCCCGGCGGCGCGACGAGGCCGGCCCGACCCACCGCTACCCGGCCAGGGTCAGCATCATCCCGCGCGGCCCGCCCCCCCGGTCGCGGCCCACGCCGACCAGGGCGGCGAAACAGGCGATGGGCTGGGGCTTGCCGAACAGGTAGCCCTGAAGCTCCTCGCAGGCCTCTTCGGCCAGGAAGCGGTGCTGCGCCGGGGTCTCGACGCCCTCCGCCACGACGCCCATCCCGAGGCTGCGGCCGAGGCCGAGCACGGCGCGCACGATCACGGCGGCCTGAGGGCTCGCCTCGACCTGCCCCACGAAGCTGCGGTCGATCTTGATCCTGTCGAAGGGGAAGGCCTGGAGCGTCGCCAGGGACGAGTATCCCGTGCCGAAGTCGTCCATGGCGATGCCGACGCCGAAGGCCTTCAACCGACGGAGGACGACCAGGGCCCGCTCCATGTCGTCGATGATGGCGCTTTCGGTGATCTCGATCTCGAGCCGGGACGGCGACAGCCCCGTCTCGGTGAGGATGCCGAGCACCGTCTCCGGCAGGTCGAGTTGCTGCAGCTGCTGCGTCGACAGGTTGACCGCGACCTTCAGCGGGGAGGACCAACCCGCCGCCTCGCGGCAGGCCGCCCGCAGCACCCAGTCGCCGAGGCCCACGATGAGGCCCGTCTCCTCCGCGATGGGGATGAAGCGCGAGGGCGGCACGAGGCCGTGCACCGGGTGTCGCCAGCGCACCAGAGCCTCGAAGCCCGTGAGTTCGCCCGTGGCGGTCTTGATCTGAGGCTGGTAGTGCAGCACGAGTTCGTCGCGCGCGATGGCTCGGCGCAGGTCGACCTCGAGCCTGCGCCGCTCGGCGGCCTGCTCGTCCATGGCGGGCGAGAAGAGGCGTGCCGCGTTGCGGCCGTCCGCCTTGGCGCGGTAAAGCGCGAGGTCGGCGCGCTTGAACACGCTTTCCGCGTCGGCCCCATGCTCGGGAGCGATCGCGATGCCGACGCTGAGGCCCACCTCGACCTGCTGCTCGCCGATCGTCACGGGAGTCCCGATCTCGGCGATCAAGCGTTCGGCCAGCGCGACGACGTCGCGCGTCGGGTCGGCCTCCGCGACCAGGACGGCGAACTCGTGCCCCCGAGCCGCGCCACGGTGTCGTCCACCCGCAACGCCGACCGGAGGCGGCGCGCCGTCTCGCGCAGCAGCGCGTCGCCCGCGAGGTGGCCGAGCGAGTCGTTGACGGCCTTGAATCGGTCGAGGTCGAGGCAGAGCACGGCGCAGGCCCCCCCGTCGCGGGCGACCTCGGCCAGGCGCTGGTCGAGCCTGTCGCGGAACAGCCCCCGGTTGGGCAGGTCGGTGAGAGCATCGTGACTCGCCATATGGGCGATCTGCTGCTCGGCAGCCTTGCGCGCGCCGATGTCGATGTGGGTGCCGACGATGCGCAGCGGCCGCCCCTCGGCGTCGCGCGCCACGACCTTGCCGCGCGACAGCACCCAATTCCAGCCGCCGTCCCGCCGCCTCAGCCGATGTTCGCATTCGTAGGACGGCGTGAGACCGTCGAAATGGGCCTGGGTGAGCGCCATCGCCTTGTCCCGGTCGTCCGGGTGGATCAGGCTTTCCCAGGTGCTGGTGTGGTGCGGAAGCTCGCCGGGCGCGTAGCCCAGCATCGTCTGCCATCGGTCGGAGTACCAGGAAACGCCGGTCTCGACCGTCCAGTCCCAAAGCCCGTCGCTGCCGCTTTCGAGCGCGAGGGCGAGGCGCTCCTCCCTCAGGCGCGACGTTTGCTCGGTCTGCTTGCGCTCGGTGATGTCGATGTTGAGGCCGACGATCCGCACGGTGCCGGCCGACGGGTCGGCCACCACGCGGCCGACGCCCAGAACCCAGTGGTCCGGCGCGTCCGGCCGCGGCACCCGGAACTCCACCCTATAGGTGGTCCCGGTCCGCGTGGCGCGCTCCACCTCTCGCTGGATCCCGGGCAGGTCATCGGCATGCACGACGTCCAGGACCTCGTGATCGCCGACCTCGGCGTCGCGGTCCTCCGGCAGGCCGAAGAGCTTCAGGCTTTCCGGGGAAAGCCGGGCGCGGCCCTCGCTCATGTTCCAGTCGAAGAGACCCGCCCCGGCGGCTTCCTGGGCCAGTTGGAGCAGGTCGGTCTTCTCGCGCAGGGCCTCGCGGTCCGCGATGATGTCGTGGACGTCATGCGCCGACACCAGCCATTCGACGATCAGCCCCTCGTACCGCACGGGCGCGCTGATGCAGTTGTGCCACCGATAGGCGCCGTCTGCCCGACGCCACCGCACCTGCATCTCGGAGACGCGACCGTCGACCGCCGCCGCGGCCCGCGCCGCGACGACGCGCGGACGATCGTCGGGGTGCTGGACCGCAATGCGGTCTTCCCACGCGGACCCGATCGCGCCGAAATAGTCCCGGAAATGTCTATTGGCGTAAGTCATCGCGCCGTCGGACGCGCGCGTGACCCAGATCATCTGCGGCAAAGCGTCGGTGAGGGCCAGCAGGCGTGCCCCACTCTCGGCGTGCGCCAGTTCGGCCCGCCGGCGCTCCGTGATCTCGGCATAGGTGCGCCGGGCACCGCCGTCCGGCAAGGGCTCCGTGCGGATGTGGAGAACGGTGCCATCCGGCCGCACGCGCTCGCAACGGTGAGACTTGCGGTCGAAGCCCGCGTCGGTGAACCACCGGATGAGGACGTCGTCCGACGCGCTCCCGTCGCCCCGCGCGAACTGGTACCGGCAAACAGCCTCGAAGCTCGGCCGGGCCAGCATCATCTCCGGCGGCAGGCCGAGGAGCGCGACCGCGCGACTGTCGCAGACCTGCACCGTGCCGGCGGCGTCCACGATCATCACGCCCTCTTCCGTGTCAGCCGCGGCGTCGGGGCTCTTCGTCGGGAGCGGTGCTGCCGGGGTCTGGACAGGGATCCGGCTCATCGCTCCCCCGACGCCGTCCGGCGAGGCTGCGGCACGCGCCGACGCCGCAAGGTGCAGCGTCGGCGCAGGCGCTCATCATCCGGATGCATGCGATCCGCGTGATCGGACGACGATGGGAATGCATGCGGCATGACGGGCGCCCGGGGGCATGGATCGGTGATCCCCGGCTTGGAGGCTAGGGGTGACGGATTAAGGCGCGATGAACCGCCGTCGAGGCCCGCGAGGCCGAGGGGTCGAATGCGTTCGATGTCGGTCGACCCTGCCGGGCGGTGGTGTTCAAGATAAGGATGCCGCGGGCGTTCGGCCGGGCAGCCAGGGGTCGGGGAGCAACGCGCGCAGGGGCTCGACCCGGTCTCCGGGCAGCAGGATCCGCGCGTCGGCGTTTCCGGGATCGACTTGCCAGATCAGTTCCCGGCAGCGCCCGCAGGGCGGGAGGAGGTGTCCGTCCCGGTGCACCGCGACGATCGTCACGATGCGGCTTTCCCCCGCCGTGACCATGGCCGCGATGGCGGCCGCCTCGGCACAGAAGCCGAGGCCGCAGGGCGCGTCGAGGCAGGCCCCGACGTGGACGGCGCCGCTGGCCGTGACGAGGGCGCTGCCCACGCTCCCGGCCTCGACGGCCGGGGACAGCCGGCGCCGACCCACGGCGGCGCTGGCGCGGGCGATCAGCTCGTCGTCGGCCATGCCGCGCCCGGTCGCCGCGCGATCTGCCGTCATGCCCTCACCGCCCCACCCGCAGCAGGCTGACG
>CAXTFP010000243.1:0-5457 GCA_964243135.1 uncultured Lichenihabitans sp. | reverse complement strand
CGCGCCCATCGGCCATGAGATCCAGAAAGCCTACCTCGAATCCTACCACCACTATGGCCAGAACCCGTTCGACCGCTACGTGGACTATGCCGACGCCTGGATCGAGGACCAGGACTTCAAGGACCCCGACACCGGGCAGCTCCTCAACCGCGAACTCCTCAATCAGGAGCTCACGAAGATCGAGAAGCCGGCCGGCATCGCCAACCCGAAGGACTTCCGCAACGAGGTCGTCAAGTTCTCGCTCCGCGCGCGCGCCCACAACGGGGGGCGCAACCCGTCCTGGACGTCCTACGAGAAGCTGCGCGACGTGATCGAGCGGCGCATGTTTTCCCAGGTCGAAGAGCTTCTGCCCGTCATCAGCTTCTCGTCCAAGCGCGGCAGCGAGGCGGAGAAGAAGCACGGCGAGTTCGTGGAGCGCATGGTGGCGCGGGGTTACACGGAACGTCAGGTCCGCCGGCTCGTCGAATGGTATATGAGGGTCAAGAAGGCTGGCTGATCCTCGCTCGGGGAACGGGACGCGCATGCATATCGTCGACAGACGGCTGAACTCCAGCGGCAAGAGCCTCGCCAACCGCCAGCGTTTCCTGCGCCGCGCCAAGGCCCTGGTGCGCCAAGCCGTGCGCAACTCGTCCAAGGACCGCAGCATCAAGGACCTCGACCAGGGCGGGGAGGTGTCGATCCCGCTCGACGGCGTGCGTGAGCCCCGCCTGCGCCGCTCGTCCAAGGGGGGCACCCGCGAGGGCCTGTTCCCCGGCAACAAGAAGTTCGTCGAGGGCGACAGCATCCCGCGCGACCCCGCCGGCGGGGGCCGGCGCGGCAACGAGGGGGCGGAGGACGGCTCGGGCGAGGACGACTTCCGCTTCGTCCTGTCGCGCGAGGAGTACCTCGACCTGTTCTTCGACGACCTCGAACTGCCCGACCTCGCCAAGAAGCGGCTGTCGAGCGCCGATTCGGTGTCTCTGAGCCGCGCCGGCTACTCGACGGCGGGCTCGCCCGCCAACATGTCGCTGGCCCGCACCATGCGCAACTCGCTGTCGCGGCGGATCGCGCTGAAGCGCCCGAAGGGCGAAGAGCTGCGGGAGATGGAGGCCGAGGTCGCGGCGCTGGCGGAATCGGGCCTCGATCCCGACCGGCTGGAGACGCTGCGGGCCGAGCTGGCCCACCTGCTGGAACGCACGCGGCGGGTGTCCTTCGTCGACCCGATCGACATCCGCTACCGCCGCTTCACGCCGGTGCCGAAGCCCATCGCCCAGGCCGTGATGTTCTGCCTGATGGACACCTCGGCCTCGATGACCGAGCACATGAAGGATCTGGCCAAGCGCTTCTTCTCGCTGCTGTACATCTTTCTCAAGCGCCGCTACAAGAACGTCGACATCGTCTTCATCCGCCACACCCACGAGGCCAAGGAGGTCGACGAGGAGACGTTCTTCTCATCGCCCGAGACCGGCGGCACGGTGGTGTCGAGCGCGCTGGACGAGATGATGCGGGTGGTGGAAGCGCGCTACCCGCGCGACGACTGGAACATCTACACGGCCCAGGCCTCCGACGGCGACAACTCGTCGGGCGACACCGAGCGCACCGCCACGACGCTGCGCGACGGCGTTCTGCCGCTGTGCCAGTATTTCGCCTATCTCGAAGTCGGCCGCGAGAACGAGACGCCGCACATGGGCTTCGTGCAGCGCCAGACCGAGCTGTGGCGGACCTACGAGGTGGTGGCGAAATCGGGCTCCGACTTCGCCATGTGCAAGGTGCGCCACCGCGCCGAGATCTACCCCGTGTTCCGCAAGCTGTTCGAGCGCAAGGAGAAGTCGGCCGGGCAGGGTGCCGCCAGGGGAGTGCCGGCATGAGCCTCGCCGGGGCCGACAACCTCCTGTTCGACGGTTCCGACTGGACCTTCGAGACCATCCGGCGCATCAACGATGCCTGCGAGACCATCGCGCACGGTGAACTCGGCCTCAAAACTTACCCGAACCAGATCGAGATCATCACCACCGAGCAGATGCTCGACGCCTATTCGTCCGTCGGCATGCCGCTGTTCTACGGCCACTGGAGCTTCGGCAAGTCGTTCGCGCATCACGAGGCCGGCTACCGCAAGGGGCTGCGCGGCCTCGCCTACGAGATCGTCATCAACTCCAATCCCTGCGTCAGCTACATCATGGAGGAGAACTCCGCCACGATGCAGACGCTGGTGATCGCCCACGCGGCTTTCGGGCACAACCACTTCTTCAAGAACAACTACCTGTTCAAGCAGTGGACCCAGGCCGAGGGCATCCTGGGCTACCTCGATTTCGCCAAGAGCTTCATCGCCGATTGCGAGGAGCGCTACGGCCACCTCGCGGTGGAGCGGGTGCTCGACGCCGCGCACAGCCTGCAGAGCCACGGCGTCCACCGCTACCCGCGCAAGCGCAAGCCCGACCTCCTGTCCGAGCAGCGGCGCGAGCGCGACCGGCGGGAGCACCAGGAGCAGGTGTTCAACGACCTGTGGCGCACCGTGCCGGCCAAGGAGAAGGGGACGCCCGTCAAGATCTCGGAGGAGCGCCGCAAGGCGCTGCTGGAGCTTCCGCAGGAGAACATCCTCTATTTCCTTGAGAAATCGGCGCCGCGGCTCCAGCCCTGGCAGCGCGAGATCATCCGCATCGTCCGCCTGATCGCCCAGTACTTCTATCCGCAGGGCCAGACCAAGCTGATGAACGAGGGCTGCGCCACCTACTGCCACTACAAGATCATGGGCCGGCTGTTCGAGACCGGGCAGATCTCGGAAGGCTCCTACCTGGAGTTCCTCACCTCGCACACCAACGTCGTGATGCAGCCGCAATACGACGACCAACGCTTCGGCGGCATCAACCCCTACGCGCTCGGCTTCGCCATGATGGAGGACATCGAGCGCGTCGTGACGGAGCCGACCGACGAGGACCGCGAATGGTTCCCCGACATCGCGGGCCGCGGCGACCCCTCGGCGGTGTTGGGCGACGTGTGGGCCAACTACCGCGACGAGAGCTTCGTGTCGCAGTTCCTCAGCCCCCACCTGATCCGGCGCTGGAAGATGTTCCAGGTGCAGGACGACGGCGACCCGAAGAAGGACCTGCGGGTCGGTGCCATCCACGACGAGCGCGGCTACCGCAATCTGCGCCGCGCCCTGTCGCGCCATTACGACGTGGCTTGGCAGGACCCCGACATTCAGGTCGTCGACGTCGACCTCGCGGGCGACCGCAGGCTGATGCTCCAGCACAACGTGCTGAACGGTGTGCTGATGTCGGAGCGCGAGACGCGCGACGTGCTCCAGCACCTCGCCGACCTGTGGGGCTACGACGTCCACCTGAAGGAGGTCGACGGCGCGGCCGGCAAGGTGCTGAAGGAACACAGCGCCAGCGCCCGGCAGACCTTCCTGCAGGGCGGTTAAGTGAGTCGAGGTTTCTTCGATTCGGTTTCAAAAGGCCCCCGGCCTTTTGCGGGTTTCAGGGCAGAGCCCTGAAGAACCTATACTGAACTGACCAGCAGTACTCCGATCCGACATCGGCGATGAAGGGTCCTTTCAGGGCTCTGCCCTGAAACCCGCCAAAGGGCGAGCCCTTTGGAATCTTTCTTTTTACAGAAAACTCTGGGGCTCGACGTCGACCGCGACCCTGAGACTGCCGGTGGGCTTCGGTCCTTCGGCGAGGATGCGCCTCAGGCAGCCCTGGAGGTCGGCCGAGCGCGGCGCCTTGACGAGCAGGCGGTAGCGGTAGCGGCCGCGGATCATGGCGATCGGCGCCTCCGCCGGGCCGAAGACCTCGATCCGCGGCGCCTCGTCCGCCGCCGCCGCCATCGGGTCCCCGCCCGTCACCCCGTGGGCGGCGCGCGCCAGCGCGCGGGCGTGGCCCTCGGCCGCGTGGCGGTCCGTGCCGCTGACGATGAGGGCCGCGAGCCGTCCGAAGGGCGGCAGCCCGGCGCGCTGCCGCGCCTCGATCTCGGTGCGGTAGAAGCGCTCGACGTCGCCCGTGAGCAGCGATCGCATCACCGGATGGTCGGGCTGGTATGTCTGGATCAGGGCATGGCCCGGCACCTCGCCGCGGCCCGCCCGGCCCGTCACCTGCTGGAGGAGCTGGAAGGTGCGCTCGGCGGCGCGCGGGTCGCCGTTGGCCAGCCCGACATCCGCGTCGATCACCCCGGCCAGCGTCAGCTTGGGGAAGTTGTGCCCCTTGGCGACGAGCTGCGTGCCCACCACGATGTCGACCTCGCCCCGCGCCACCGCGTCGAGCTCCTGCCGCAGCCGCTCGGTGCCGCCCGTCATGTCGGACGACAGCATGAGGCGCCGCGCGTCGGGGAACAGCGCCGCGACCTCCTCGGCGATGCGCTCCACGCCCGGCCCGCAGGCCACCAGCGCGTCGACCTCGCCGCAGCGCGGGCAGTGGTTCGGCTTGCGCTCGACGTGGCCGCAGTGGTGGCACATGAGCGCGCCGCGAAAGCGGTGGTCGACGAGCCAAGCGGAACACTGCGGGCAGTTGAAGCGGTGCCCGCAGGAGCGGCACAGCGTCAGGGGCGCATAGCCGCGGCGGTTGAGGAAGAGCAGCGCCTGCTCGCCCCGGCCGACGGCCTCCCCCACGGCCGCGGCGAGCGGCGGGGCGATGAAGCGGCCGCGGGGCGGGGGATCGCGGCGGAGGTCGATGGCGGCCAGCGAGGGCAGAGTGCGGCCGCCGAAGCGCGCGTCGAGCCGGAGGTGGCCGTAGCGCCCCGTCTCGGCGTTGACGCGCGTCTCCAGCGACGGGGTCGCGGACGCCAGCACGACGGCCGCGGCCTCGAAGCGGCCCCGCATCACCGCCATGTCGCGGGCGTGGTAGCTCACGCCGTCGTCCTGCTTATAGGCGACCTCGTGTTCCTCATCCACCACGATGAGCCCGAGGTCGGCGAAGGGCAGGAACAGGCTGGAGCGCGCCCCCGCCACCACCTTGGCCTCGCCCGAGGCGATCCCCGTCCAGGCGCGTGCGCGCCGACGCAGCGACACACCCGAGTGCCACTCGGTCGGCCGCACGCCGAAGCGCGCCGCGAAACGGTCGAGGAACTGCGCCGTGAGCGCGATCTCGGGCAGCAGGATCAGCGTCTGCCGGCCCGCGCGCAGGGCGGCCGCCACGGCCTCGAAATAGGTTTCGGTCTTGCCCGAACCGGTGACGCCCTCGAGCAGGCTCACGGTGAAGCGGCGATCGGCGGCGCGCCCGGCGAGTTCCGCCCCCGCCCGCGCCTGCGCGGGGTCGAGCGCCACGTCGCCGGCCTCCGGGTCGGGCGGCGGGGGCAGGGGGTCGGGCGGCAGCGCCACGGTCACGATCGTGCCCTCGTCGACGAGCCCGTCCACCACCCCGGCGCTGCAGCCGGCGGCCTCGGCGAGGGCGCGCTTGGTCAGCACGGCTTCCGCGCCGGCGCCGTCGAGCGCGGCGAGCACGCGGGCGCGGGCTGGCGTCATCCGGCCCGGGGGCGGGCCGGCCC
>CAXTFP010000242.1:0-5460 GCA_964243135.1 uncultured Lichenihabitans sp. | reverse complement strand
CCAGCACCCACCGGCCGGCGGCGGCGCGCCGGGCCTCCTCCGGCGTCGCGCCGAGCCGCACGGTCGGCTCGGCGCGGAGCTTGAGGTCGGCGCCCATCGCCGTGAAGCCGAGGTGGCGGTAGCCGCGGTCCCGCCCGATGAAGTCGGCCACGAAGGCGTCGGCCGGCGTCGTCAGCAGCTCCCGCGGCGAGGCGAGCTGGGCGAGCTCGCCGCCCGTGCGGAAGACCGCCACCTGGTCGCCGAGCTTCAGCGCCTCGTCGATGTCGTGCGTGACCATGATGATGGTCTTGCCCATCTCGCGCTGCAACCGCAGGAACTCGTCCTGCAGCTGGCCGCGGACCACGGGGTCGACGGCGCTGAAGGGTTCGTCCATCAGCATGAACTTCGGGTTGGAGGCGAGCGCGCGGGCGACGCCGACGCGCTGCTGCTGGCCGCCCGACAGTTGCCACGGGTAGCGGTGCGCCATGGCGGACGGCAGGCCGACGCGCTCCATCAGCTCGTGCGCGACCTTGAGGGCCGGGCCCTCGGCCATCCCGTTCAGCCGGGCCGTGGTGGCGATGTTCTGGACCACCGTGCGGTGCGGGAACAGGCCGGCCTGCTGGATCACGTAGCCGATGCGGCGGCGCAGCAGGGCCACGTCCATCCGCGCGGTCGGCTGGCCGTCGAGGCTGATGGTGCCGGAGGTCGGCGCGATCAGGCGGTTGATCATCCGCAGCGACGTGGTCTTGCCGCAGCCGGAAGGGCCGACGAAGACCGTCAACCGGCCGGTCGGCGCGACGAGCGACAGGCGGTTCACGGCGATGGCATGGCGGCCGTAGCGCTTGGTGACGTCCTCGAAGGTGATCAAGCGTGCCTCCAGCGTCAGCACGACCAGCGCGGCCCGGCCCCCCGATGGCTGACCGGGGCGCCATCGACCGCAGCTTATCTAGACAAGCATAGATTTCCCGCGTCGTGCCGGCCTGTCAACGCCAAACAACGGTCATGCCGTGGCGAGACTCTGGGCAGAACGCCTGCGTCCTGACCGGGCCGAGACCGTCAGCTCTCGACCAGCTCGAAGAACGCGCCCCGGTCCGGAGCGCCCGGCGCCTGCCGCGAGATCCGGCTCACGAGGCGGCGGCGCGAGCCCGGGTGCACGAAGCGCGTGTAGGTGGTGATGCGCCCGCCGACCCAGGTCTTGCGGACCACGACGAGGCAGGCTTCGCCCTTGGCGATCTTCAGGAGATCCCTCGTGCCGGCATCCGGCACGGCGGCCTCGATCACCTGCTCGGCCTCGTCGGCCGGGGCGATCGACTGGAGGTAGTCGGTGGTGGACTGGAGGCCGAAGTCCTGATCGAGGTAGAGGGGCGCGAAGGACGGCGTCACGAAGCGGTCCTCGAGCTGCACGGGCACGCCGTCGGCGCGGTAGACGATCGCGCTGTGGAACAGGGGCGCACCCTCCCGCAGCCCCATCTCGGTCGCGACGGGTGCCGAGGCCGCTGAGGGCCCGAGGTGACTGACCAGCGCGCTCAGCGCCCTGCCGGACGACCGGACCTCGTCGGCGATGTTGTAGATCCGGGCCGCCGAGGACGTTTCCCGCCGGACGGACACGAAGGTGCCGACGCCGTGCACGCGCTGCACCAGGCCCTCCTGCGCCAGCTCCCGCAGCGCGCGGTGGGCCGTGAGGCGCGACACGCCGAAGCGCGCGGCGAGCTCGTTGTCGCCGGGGACGCGGCCGCCCTCCGCGAGCTCGCCGGCGGAGATCAGCCGCGCCACCTCCCGCTTGA
Organism: uncultured Lichenihabitans sp.; assembly: GCA_964243135.1. Taxonomy (GTDB): domain Bacteria; phylum Pseudomonadota; class Alphaproteobacteria; order Rhizobiales; family Beijerinckiaceae; genus Lichenihabitans. The sequence continues at coordinate 3,697 of CAXTFP010000242.1, read as the reverse complement.
TCCGCTGGTAGGGCGGCACCGCGCCGGCCGGTGCGCCCCGGCGTCGATCGTCGTGGGACTGCGTCACGGTCGTCCTGTCCGAGCGTTGCCGGGGCGGCCCCTGTTCGGCCGGGGGCGGGTCCCCTCGCGCACGGCCCACCGTGAGGCCGTCGGCCCGGGATCCATCGCGGACACCCCGCGCCCGGATCGCGAGGGGGCCGGCGGCCGTGGCCCGATGGACACGTGCCGTCCCCCATGCTTGTCTAGCCCCGCCGCGGCCGAAGGCAAGCTCTCGGCGCGACGACGGGGACGCGGGACCACGGTGAGCACCATCCACGCCGCGCAGGCCCTCACGCCCGAGGGCTGGCGCTCCGACCTGCGCCTCACGGTCGAGGCCGGGCGCTTCGCCCGGGTCGAGGCCGGAGTGCCGGCCGCCGCCGACGACGAGCGCCACGCGATCCTCCTGCCGACCGTCGCCAACCTGCACAGCCACGCCTTCCAGCGCGGGATGGCCGGGCTGACGGAGGTCCGCGGCGAGGCCGCCGACAGCTTCTGGACCTGGCGCGACCTGATGTACCGCTTCGCGCTGGCGATCACGCCCGAGCAGGTCGAGGCGGTGGCGGCCCAGCTCTACGTCGAGATGCTGGAGGCCGGCTTCGGGCGCGTGGGCGAGTTCCATTACCTGCACCACGACGAGGCCGGCCGCCCCTATGCGGACGTGGCCGAGATGGCGGGCCGCATCGCGGCCGCCGCCGAGGCGACCGGTATCGCACTGACGCTGCTGCCCGTCTTCTACGCCCATTCCACCTTCGGCGGCGCGCCCCCGACGCCCGGGCAGCGCCGCTTCGTCAGCGATCTCGAGAGCTACGGGCGCCTCGTCGAGGGCTGCCGCGGCGCCGTGCGGGGCCTGCCCGGCGCCGTCGTCGGCGTCGCCCCGCACAGCCTGCGGGCCGCGACGCTCGAGGAGATCGCGGCCCTGCTGGCCCTGGCGCGGGGCGGGCCGGTGCACATCCATATCGCCGAGCAGGTGAAGGAGGTCGAGGACTGCCTCGCGGCCTGCGGGCGGCGTCCCGTGGAGTGGCTGCTCGACCGGATGCCGGTCGACGGGCGGTGGTGCCTGATCCACGCGACCCACATGACCGAGGCCGAGACGGCCGGCGTGGCGGCGCGCGGCGCCGTCGCGGGCCTGTGCCCCATCACCGAGGCCAACCTCGGCGACGGGACCTTCGACGCGCCGGGCTTCGCGGCGGCTGGCGGGCGCTTCGGCGTCGGCTCGGACTCGAACGTGCAGGTCGGCCTCGCGGACGAGCTGCGGCAGCTCGAATATTCGCAGCGCCTGTTCCGCCGCGCCCGCAACGTCATGGCCCGGGACGGGTCGACCGGCCGCGCCCTGTTCGAGGGCGCGCGGGCCGGCGGGGCCGCGGCCCTCGGCGCGGAGTCCGGCGGTCTGGTCGAGGGCGCGCCGGCCGACTGCCTGTCGCTCGACGCCGGCCACGTGAGGCTCGCCGGGCGCCGGGGCGACGCGGTGCTCGACACCTGGATCTTCGCCGGCGGCCACGGGCTCGTGGACTGCGTCTGGGTCGCCGGGCAGCGCCAGGTGTCGGGCGGCCGGCACCGGCTGCGCGACCCGATCGCCGCCCGCTTCCGCCGCGCGATGGGCCAGCTGTCCGCGGTGTGACGGCGGCCCTTCCGGTTCGCGGCGAGAAGCTGTCGCCTCCGGCGTCCTGGACCGCGACGCCACCGGCCGGGTGGAGCTCGCGGACTCGCGCGTCCGAGCTCGCTCCTTGGGCGTTCAGCCCACCGCTTGGACGGCTCCGCGGCCGGACTGCCTACCGATCGACGTTGACTCCGGGCACGGGCCTGCGATGCTCCGGACGACAGGCGGATCACGCATCCGCGTACAGATCGGCCTCGACGGCCGAGGGCCATCGCGCCCCACGATGCCTGTCCCAGCCGGGATCGGGATCGTGGGGCTTTTTTTGAGATTAAGCGTGGGCGGCTTCCATCCCGGCATCCCCTTCCCGACCTCCGGCGGCGGTGCGGCCCCGGGGCGGGACCGCCGGGACGCGACGGATGCGCGCCCGCCGCTCGAATGCGCCGCGCTGCGCCGGACGGCGGGATGAGGCGCGTCCTGGCCGAGGTGGCGCGACGGCCCTCGACGCTCGTGGCGGCCTGCCTCATCCTGCTCGTGGTCGCGGCGGCCCTGGCGGCGCCGTGGCTAGCGCCCTTCTCGCCCGACGACCAGCCCTTCGACGGCCTGTCGCTCGACGGGGCGCCGCTGCCGCCCCACGCCCCCTACTGGCTGGGCACGGACACGCTCGGGCGCGACCTCCTGTCCCGCCTGCTCTTCGGGGCGCGCACGTCGCTGCTGATCGGGCTCGTGGCCAACGGCGTCGCCGTGGCGATCGGCATGCTGGTCGGCACCGTGGCGGGCTACCTCGGCGGGGTGATCGGCGCGGCGCTGATGCGCTTCACCGACCTGATGATGGCCTTCCCGGCCCTGCTGCTCGCCATCGTGCTGGCCGCGCTGCTGCACCCGAGCCTGTGGATCGTGGCCCTGGTGATCGCGCTCGTGAACTGGGTGCAGGTGGCGCGCGTCGTCTACACGGAGACGCGCGGGCTGGCGGAGCGCGACTTCATCATGGCCGAGCGCTCGCTCGGGGCCGGCCACGCCCGCATCCTGTTCCGCCACATCGCGCCCCACCTCGTGCCGACCGCCATCGTCTGGGGCACGCTCGGCATCGCCACCACCGTGCTGCTGGAGGCGACCTTGAGCTTCCTCGGCGACGGCGTGCAGCCGCCCCAGCCGTCCTGGGGCAACATCATCTTTGAAAGCCAGAGCTACTTCCAGGCCGCGCCCTGGCTCGTCTTCATCCCCGGCGCCGCCATCCTGGCGACCGCGCTGTCCTTCAACCTGCTCGGCGACGCGTTGCGCGACCTGCTCGACCCGACGCAACGCGGGCGCGGCTGATGCTCCCCTTCGCCCGCCGGCTCCTCCAGGCCGCGACCATCCTGCTCGGCGTCGCGGTCGTCACCTTTCTGCTGCTGCACTTTCTCCCGGCCGACCCCGCGGCGCTGATTGCGGGGCGCAGCGCCAACGCTCAGATGATCGCCAACGTGCGCCACCAGCTCGGCCTCGACCTGCCGCTGCCCCGGCAGTTCTGGCGCTACCTCGGCGGCCTGATGCGGGGCGACCTCGGCCGCTCCTACATCCAGCGCAGCGAGGTGGCGGCGCTGATCGCGGCCCGCATCCCGGCCACCCTCGTGCTCATGGTGGCGGGCATCGGCGTCGAGGTCGCGCTGGGCCTCACGCTCGGCATCCTGGCGGCGGTCAAGCGCGACGGCGCCGTCGACCGGGCCGTGATGACGCTGGCCTTCGTCGGCGTCTCCTCGCCGCAGTTCGTGGTGGCGCTGCTGCTGCTTTACGTCTTCGCGGCCACGCTCGGCTGGTTCCCGATGAGCGGCTACGGCACGCCCGCGCACGTCGTCCTGCCGGCCCTGACGCTCGGCCTGCTCGGCGCCGGCTGGTACGCCCGCATGGTCCGCTCGGCCATGGTGGACGTGCTGAACCAGGACTACGTCCGCACGGCCCGCGCCAAGGGGCTGACGCGCGCCCGCGTGATCCTGCGCCACGCCCTGCCCAACGCGCTGCTGCCGATCGCCGCCATGATCGGCATCGACATCGGCCAGTTCATGGGCGGCGTGGTGGTGGTGGAGG
>CAXTFP010000241.1:0-5468 GCA_964243135.1 uncultured Lichenihabitans sp. | reverse complement strand
CCTGGAGGGCATGAGCCACCTTCCGGCCTCTAGTGCCGAGCATCCGGGAGTAGCGCCAGTCGAGCTACGATCCATGGTTTATGACGGAGTTCAGAAACGTTATTTCGGCCCCGAACCAGTCGGCAGCCGGCATCCCGATCGGAGCGAGGGCATCCAGGACGATGTGCGTCGGCGACGTCAGTGCCGCCGCAGTGCGGCGCGGGCCACCGACACCGGCAGCACCGCCGGGGGGGTGAGGCGCGTCGCGCGACCCCAGGCTCCGGCGGCGACGAGCCGGGCCGCCACGACCGACAGCGTGCGCCGGATCTCGGCCAGGTTCGGAAGGGCGAGGTCCGGCCGCGCCTCATAGGCGGACCGGATGAAGGCGCAGTCGCCGTCATCCGGCAACTGGCGGCGGTCCTCGAGCCAGGCCATCATCTTGAAGGCCGCCGCGATCCGCAGTTCGTGTGACTCGGTATCGGAGAGCCCGGAAGCGGCGACGCCGCAGATCCCCGCCAGGGATCCGGCGGCGTGATAGGCCGCCTTGCGATCCCCATTCAGGACGATGTCGGGCCGGCCGGACCGGCGCCGGCGCGCCGACAGGGCGGCGAGCTGGGTATCGACCGCGAGGATGCGGGAGTTGAGGAGCGACGAGCCGGTGTTGCTGGCGTGGAAGCGGTAGGAGCCGACGACCTCGTCGAGGTTCTCCATCGCGCCGGTCTCGAGGAGTCGCCAGGACAGGTCAACATCCTCGCCGTAGACGAACGGACGGTAGCCGCCAACCGCCGCGAGGGCCCTTCGGCGCCACAGGGCGAAGGGCAGTTGTGAGGGCTCCCGCGCCGGCAGCCAGTACGGGTCTGCCTCGCCCGGGGAGCGCAGCCGCACGACGTGGCCGGTCGGGCGCCCCTGGGCGTCGATGTGTCGGGCGGCACCGCAGACCGCGTCGCAATCCGGCCGCTCCTGCATGTGGGCGAGGAGTCGCGTCAAGCGGTCCGGCTCGGAGACATCGTCGGCGTCGAGCTGCGACACGTATTCGCTCGTCGTCGCCTCGAAAGCGCGCTGGCGCGCCGCGGCGATGCCGCGGTTCTCCTGGCGGATGTACCGGATCCGCGGATCCGCCCCGGCCATCGCCCGCACGATGTCGCCGGTCCGGTCGGTCGAGCCGTCGTCCACCACCACGATGGTGATGGCCGAATGCGCTCCGCCGCGCACCGATTCGATCGCGTCGACGATCGTGGCCTCTCCGTTGAAGACCGGAACCATCACGTCGATCGAGGTCAAGGACGGCCTCCGGGCGGATGGGGGCGGGTGGACGGGCCCATCAGGCCGCCGAGGCGAGGCGGCGGCGCACGGCGCGGCCGATGCGGGTCCACAGCACCCGGGCGAGGGGCGGGCCGTAAACCCGGACCGGCACCCGGCTCAAGTGCCGCCGCAGGGTTCTGCGCGAATCGAACAGCTCCGACACCCGCCAGATCCGCAAGGCCGAATCGACGTAGCGCGCCCTGTCGAGAACCGGGTGGATGAAGGTCTGCCCTCCGAGCTCCGGCAGGTTGTCCTCGAGCACCGGGGGCCACCAGTCGTATCGGTCAGTGGTGCCGAGGTCCGACAGCTCCATCAGGCGGAAGCCGCTGACGGCGAGCTCGGTCGGGATGAAACCCTCGCAGAAGGGCCAGTGCCGGATGGCTCCCGCCCGGATTTCGGCCGAGAGGGCGCGGCGCTTGTCGAACAGCCGACGCACCGCGTCGCCGGAGAAGGCCGCGAAGCAGATCAGCCGCTTCTCGACCGCCTCCGGCGAGTAGGCGCCATGGCAGCTCTCGGCATGCGCCCAGTCCGCGACAGGCTCGCCCTTCGCCAGCGAGACGAGGCCGGCCCCCGCGCGCGCCGCGCGGTCGACGACGGTGTCGAGGTCGACGTTCACGCAGACGTCGTACTCGGTCATGATGTAGTAGTCGTAGTCTGGATGCTGCGCGTAGAAAAAGTACAACGGATAGTCCCCGTTGTACCAGAGCATGTTGCCCTCGCCGGCCGGGGCCAGCCCGAGGGCCTCGATCGAGGTGTTGGTGTGTTTGACCACGGCGGGCTGGCCGGTCGCGACCGGCCCGTTGGTCTCGTCGAGGAGGACGTAAAGGTCCCCTCGGCCGATCTGCTGCTTCAGGCGCTCGTACTGACGGGCGACGAAGGCGTCCCAGATGTGGGTCCGGAACAGGACGGCGTAGCGGGGGGAGGACGATGCGGACATCCCGGGCGATCCTTCTCTGGGCGGGTTAGGGACGGGTGGATCGATGGCGGGCGCCCTCGACGATCGGACCGGCCCTTTCGCCGACGCGTCGGCGAAGGGACTTCAAGCCGCCTGATGACGGCGCGCGACGAGCCACTTCTCGGCGATCGCGAGGGTCTGGTTCACGACCTGATGCATGTCGAGGTATTGGTAGGTGCCGCAGCGCCCGATGAAGTCGAGGTGCGGGTCGGCGTCGGCGAGGGCGCGGTAAGCCCGGTAGCGTTCCTCGTAGCGTCCGTCCGCGGTCTTGACGGGGTAGTAGCGCTCCAGGTCGTTATCCCGGTAGTCGCAGGGCTCCTCGGTCGTGCGGGTCACGACATCGCCGCCCCGCAGATCATGGCCGGCGAGGAGGTGCCAATAGGTGCTGCGGGTGAAGCGGGAGCCGTCGGTGTAGTTCACAGTCGCGCTCGGCGCCGCCACCGCGTCGCGCCGGATCGCCTCGTGGTGGAAGCGGATCGAACGGTAGGGCAGCGAGCCGAAGCGGAAATCATAGTATTCGTCGATCGGGCAGCACAGGAAGCTGAAGGCGCGCCCGCGGGTCATGCCGTTCTCGAAAGCGCAGCCGGTCGTGACCGTGATCTGCGGATGGTCGAGCATCCGGGCGATCAGCCCGGTGTAGCCGTCGGTCGGCAGCGCCTGGAAGGTGTCGTTGGGGAAGTAGCGGTTCTCGTCGTCGAAGCGGATCGGGATGCGCTTGACCACCGCCGCATCCATGTCGGCGAGGTCGAGGCCCCACATCTTCCGGGTGTAGGGCGCGAAGAACAGGTCGGTGAGTTCGGTGCCGAGATTGGCCCGCAGATATTCCTCGGCGTTGGCCGGCGGGCGTCCGTAGTTCTCGGCCTTGGCCGCGAGGAGCGCTTGCGCCTCGGTGGCGTCCCGGACCGGGCGGCCGAACACCGCTTCCAGCGTGCGCCGGTTGATCGGCAGCGGCACGTGGACGTCGGAGGGCAGCCGCGCGGTGACGCGGTGCTCGTAGGGCATCCATTCGGTGAAGCGCGACAGCCACTCGACCACCCGGTCGTTGCTGGTGTGGAACAGGTGCGGTCCGTAGCGGTGGAGGCGCACGCCCTGCGGGTCGATCTCGTCGTAGGCGTTGCCGGCGACGTGAGGGCGCCTGTCGATCACGTCGACGGCGTGGCCGGCTTCGGCCAGGACGCGGGCCGCGACCGCCCCGGCGAAGCCGGCACCGACCACGAGGATGGATGAATCACGCATTGGGAAGAAACTCCGTACTTCGAGACGAGGGCGGGGCGCGCGGGCGGCCCCGATCAGTGGTGGGCGTGGGCGGCGCCATCCATGGCAGGCGACGTCCGGGGCGGCAGGGTCGTGTGGTTCAGCGCGGCAGGTCGTGGTCAGTGATCCGAGTTCAGGGGTATCGCGTGCCTATGAGGAAGGCCGCGCGATGAGGACGAGGCTGGCCCGCGCGGCGGGCCGCAGCAGGGGCGGCAGGACGGCCACGGTTCCGATCAGGCGGTCCAAGTCACGGGCCGGGAAGGGCATCAGCAGGGTCAACGTGAGGAAGTAGTTGATGGCGCCGACGACGATTCCAATGCCGAGCCCGACCGCATTCGGCATCAGCGTCACCGCACCCCTGGCCGCCACGGCACAGCACATCGCCGCGATCGCGATCCGCACGAGATCGGCGATCGGCGTCCGGTAGTCGAGCCGCCGATAAACGTAGAGCAACATGGCGCAGGACACGAAGCACTGCACCCCAATCCGGCCGCAGGCCGCTCCGAAGGGGCCGAACACCGGGACGAGCGTCAGGCCGGCGACGATCGACAGCACCGCTCCGACGAAGCCCAGGATGAGGGCGAAGCGCGTGCGGTCGGAGGCGTTCGCGTAGGTTCCGGCGATCGAGGTTCCGGCCGCCACCGCCGCGCCCGACAGCAGGATCGTGGCGGAGGGCAGCGCGTCCGCGAAGGCCGGTCCATAGAGCATCGACAACAGCACCGGCGCGATGGCGGCGGTGCCGAAACAGGCCGGGAAGACGATGAACGACATGAGGCGCAGGCTCATGGGATAGAGCGCGCGGGCGATGTCCACCTCGCCGCGGCCGAGGTGGTGCGACAACTGCGGCAACAAGGCGCCGGTGAGCAGGAGCGGCCCCTGAGTGGCGAGGTTGGACAGCGTGAGGCTGACGGTGAACAGGCCGACGGCGTGACTACCCCAGCTCCGCTCCAGGAAGAACACCTCCATGCGGCTCGCGAAGAAGGCCGTCACCATGTATCCCCCCCAGGTTTCCAGCGTGTAGCGCACCACGCGCCGCCGCAGCGGTGCATCGAGCGAGGAGGCCGCCGTGGACGCCGTGAGGAGCGCCCAGGCGGGAACGAGGGCACCGATCGCCGCGCCGCCGAGTGCCCCGGCGACGCCGAAGGCGAGCGCGCCCGCCGCCGTGCCGCCGATCTGCACGATGCTGCCGATCAGCGCGAGGCGGGCGAAATCCGGAAACCGTTGCAGGCCCTGCAGGTAGCCGCCGGCGAAGCTCGCCAGAGATTGTGCCACGCAGGACAGGGCCACGAGCCCCCAGAACACGGGGGAGGACTGGAACGTGTCCGGTTTCAGAAGCCAGGGTTCGGCGGCGCCGTGGGTGCGCCATTGCAGGAGGGCGTAGAGGGAGAACAGGAGCCCGACGCCGAAGGTCGACCACAGGAAGGGACGCAGCAGCATCCGAACGAGGCCGCCAGCCGCCTCCTTGCCGTCGCGCGCAGTGATCTCGGGCAGGAAGCGCGACAGCGTGCCCGGTATGCCGACGTCGGCCACGATGATGGCCACCGTCACGGCCCAGGTCGCGTAGGCCACAATGCCGGTGCCGCTCACGCCGAGCAGGCGCGCCACGAGGATGCTGCTCAGGACGCCGCCCAAGGTGACGCAGGCGCCCGCGACGGCGTTGACGAGGGAGTTGCGGACGAAACTACCGGCCATGCAGGCCCCTGCCGGATGGCGGGGCCGCGGCAGGATGCCCGTGCCCGGACGGAACCGTGCCGTGTCGCCCGCCCCGATGACGGCACGCGCCGGATCTCTCCAGGCCGGATGAGCTGCTCCTCCGCATCACGGCGCCGCCGTGAAGCCGCGCAGCGTGCCGGCGATCCAGGCCCGGCGGTGCGAGGCCCCCTCGAAATCGAGACGGGCCGCGCACAGCGCCGCCCTGGCGCCGGCCCTGGCGACGGGGGCCGCGACGGCGCTCCAGCCGAAGCCGTTCCTGCGCAAC
>CAXTFP010000240.1:0-5484 GCA_964243135.1 uncultured Lichenihabitans sp. | reverse complement strand
ACCGTCGCCGAGCCCATCGCCGTCGCCAAGGGTGCGGATGGCGTTCTCGACGTCGACCCTTGCGGACCGCAACACGCTATCGGCCGGGATGAGGAGGTCGAGCCCGGCGCCCGTGATCCTGAAGGCGAGCGGGTCGCTGCCCTCGTCGGCCAGCCATCCCGTGGCCAGCACGTAGCCGCCCTCGGACACGAGCATGCGCTCGACGCGCCCATCGAGGAGCAGCGGCTTCGGATCGGCTCCGCACTTGAGAGTCGGCACGGTGGGCGAGGAATGGAACTCGTCGGCGAAGCGGGCCACGAGCCTGGGAGGCGCCACGTCGTCGCTCAATGCCCACCGCTCCCGTCTCGAACGGGCCCGGCCGGCCCCCATCGAATCGCCGAGGATGGATGGTAGCCCGTCGCGGGCCGCAGTACCATGAGCGATCCGCCCCGCCCGCGGCCGTCTCGGCCCGGGTGTGGCTTTGAAGCCATGGGCGCAGGCCCGCCGCGGTCACCCCATCAGGCTGTCGAAGAGCCCTCGCCCGTCCTCGCCGCCGGCCAGCGCCTCGATGGCGTTCTCCGGGTGGGGCATCATGCCGAGCACGTTGAGGCCCTCCGAGAAGATCCCGGCGATGCCGTTGCGCGAGCCGTTCGGGCTGGCGCCGTGGGCGGGGTCGCCCTCCGGGCCGCAGTAGCGGAAGGCCACGCGGCCGTCGCCCTCCAGCCGTTCGATCGTCGCGTCGTCGGCCGCGTAGTTGCCTTCGCCGTGCGCCACCGGCACCTCGATCACCTGGCCGGGCACGTAGGCGCGGGTGAAGGGCGTGTCGGCCCGCTCGACGCGCAGGTGCTGCAGGCGGCACACGAAGTGGAGGTCGGCGTTGCGCATCAGCACGCCCGGCAGCAGCCCCGCCTCGCAGGCCACCTGGAAGCCGTTGCAGATGGCCAGCACCCGGCCGCCGCGCGCCGCGAAGGCCCGCACCGCGTCCATCACGGGCGAGCGCGCCGCGATGGCGCCGCAGCGCAGGTAGTCGCCGTAGGAGAACCCACCCGGCAGCACCGCGAGGTCGGTGCCCGCAGGCAGGCTCGTCTCCGTGTGCCACACGCTCGCGGGCGCCGTGCCCGAGGCGCGCTTCAGCGCCCGGGCCACGTCGCGGTCGCGATTGACGCCGGGGAAGACGACCACGGCCGCCCTCACGCGGGCGTGCCGCCGTCGAGCGCGATGGCATAGTCCTCGATGACGAGGTTGGCGAGCAGCGCCTCGCACACCCGGCGCAGCTCCGCCTCGGCCCCGGCCCGGTCGGTGCCGCGCAGGGCCACGTCGAAGATCTTGCCCTGGCGCACGCTCTCGACGCCGCCGAAGCCGAGCGCGTGCAGCGCCCCCTCGATGGCCTTGCCCTGGGGATCGAGGACGCCGGATTTCAGCGTGACGGAGACGCGGGCCTGCATGGGTGCACCCTGGGCACGATGGCGATGCTTCGCCCGAGGCTTAGACGGGCGGCCGGGCGGAGGCAACCGGAGCCCGGCTTCCCCCGCGCCGGCGAACCTGCGAAGAGGGTCGCGGATCGCGGCCCCGAGGACCCGGAATGCACCCCAACCTGATCATGTTCGACTGCGACGGCGTGCTGGTCGACAGCGAGCTGCTGTCGATCGGCGGCGTGGTGTCGGTGCTGAACGAGGCGGGCGTGCCGGCCACCCAGGCCATGATCGCGCGCTACTTTGGCATGAAGCAGGCCGACATCATGCTGAAAGTGTCTGAGGAGACCGGCCACGACGTGCCGCTCGACGTGTCGGCGCGGATCTGGCCCGCCATCCGCGACCGGTTCGCGGCGGAGCTGAAGCCCACGCCGGGCCTGGCGGACTTCCTGCGCCGCCACCCGGACGTGCCGCGCTGCGTCGCCTCCTCCTCGGGGCCCGACCGCATCCGAAACTCGCTGGAGCTGACGGGCTTGGCGGGTTTCTTCGGCGAGAACATCTTCTCGTCGAGCCAGGTGGCGCGCGGCAAGCCGGAGCCGGACCTGTTCCTGTTCGCGGCCGCCAGCATGGGCGTGGAGCCCCGGAGCTGCGTGGTGATTGAGGACTCGCGCTTCGGCGTGGCGGGCGCGCTCGCGGCCGGCATGAGGGCCGTCGGCTACGCGGGCGGCAGCCACATCGAGCCCCACCACGCGCGGGCGCTGGCCGAGGCGGGCGCGCTCTACGTCGAGCGCGACTGGGAGGGCGTCGAGGCGCGGCTGTTCCCGGGGTGAGCGGCGTCGCGGTCGCGGATTGACGCGGGCCCGCCGGCGTCCTCTGCTTCGGTCCCGAGACACGGGGGGACGGCCATGCGGCGGGCATCTGTGGGTTGGGCGTTCCTGCTGACGCTGATGCCGTCCGGCCCGGCGGCCCCCGCCGGCGGTCCCGCCGTCGACCTCCTGCTGGTGCTGGCCGCCGACGTGTCGCGCTCCATCGACGCCGACAAATACGAGCTGCAGCGCAAGGGCTACGCGGCCGCCATGTCGGACCCGGAGGTGCTGCGCGCCATCGCGTCCGGGCCGCACGGGCGCATCGCGGTGGCCTTCGTGGAATGGGCGGGGTCGGGCTCGCAGAAGCTCGTGATCCCCTGGACGGCGGTGGGCGACGCCGCGGAGGCGCGGGCCTTCGGGGCCGCGGTGGCGGGGGCGCCGCGCTCCTTCTACGACCGGACCGCGATCGGCTCGGCCATCGACTTCTCGGCCTCCCTCTTCGCCGCGGCGCCCTTCTCGGCCGAGCGCCGCATCATCGACGTGTCGGGCGACGGCGACAGCAACGGCGGGCGCGACATCCGCGAAGCGCGCGACGAGGCGCTGGCCCATGGCGTCACGGCCATCAACGGCATCGTCATCCTGAGCGACATGTCGGGCCCCGCCTATCTCGTGGCCCACACCCACCCGCCGGGCGGGCTGCAGGGCTACTACCGGCAGAACGTGGCGGGCGGGCTGAACAGCTTCGTGGCGGTGGCGCAGGGCTTCGAAAGCTTCGGCCGCGCCCTGGTGGCCAAGCTGATCGCGGAGATATCATAAAATGGCGTCAGGGCGCCGCGTCGCCTCCCTCGGGCGGCACCGGGCGGGGACGGCCCTCGTCGTCGATGGCCACGAAGGTGAAACTCGCGGCCGTGACCTTGTCGCGCTCCCGCGTGCGGAAGCGCCGCGCCCAGGCCTCGACCGCGATCCTCATCGAGGTGCGCCCGACGTGCTCGACCCGCGCGTAGACGCAGAGCACGTCGCCGACCTTGACGGGGCGGATGAACGTCATGCCGTCGACCGCCACCGTGACGACGCGGCCCCGCGCCCGGTCCACCCCGGCGATGCCGCCCGCGACGTCCATCTGCGACATGACCCAGCCGCCGAAGATGTCGCCGTTGGCGTTGGTATCGGCCGGCATGGCGATGGTGCGCACCATCAGCTCGCCGCACGGATCCTCCCCCGTCACGGCGGCGCGCTCGGCACGGTGACGCCGATGAGGTGACCCTCGTCGAGCAGGGCGGCCAGCCGCTCCTCGTCCCAGCCCTCGGTGCCGGCGGGACGGCGCGGCAGCACCATCCAGCGGTAGTCGGCCGTGGAATCGACCACGCGGATGCGCTGGCCTTCGGGCAGCACGGTGTTCCACTCGGCCAGCAGCCCGCGCGGGTCGCGCACGGCGCGGGCACGGTAGGCGGCCGACTTGAACCAGAACGGCGGGTAGCCCAGCACGGCGCGCGGGTAGCAACTGCACAGGGTGCAGACCACGAGGTGGTGGATCTCGGCGGTGTTCTCGAGCACCCCAAGCGGCGGCATGCCCCGCATGGCGATGCCCAGGCTCTCGGCCGCGGCGGCGCCGTCCCGCAGCATCAGCGCGCGGAAATCGGGGTCGCACCACGCCCGCGCCACCAGGGCGGCGCCCAGGCGCGGCGAGGCCGCGTCCGTGACGGCGATGCGCTCGGCCACCTCGGCCGGCGTGGCGATGCCCTTCTCGGCCAGCAGGAGCCGCAGGGCGCCGAGCAGCCGCGCGCCGTCCGCCTCGACGAGGCGGGTCCCGGGGAGCGTCATGGGTTCGGCTCCAGCCAATGTTCGAAGACCTCGACGAGCAGGTCCCCGCCGTCGGTGGGCGCGGGCCACAGGTCCTCGGGCGCGAAGGCCACGTGGTACAGCGGCACCGTGGCGGCCGGGCGGCGGAAGGCGAGGTCCTCGGGGTTGGGGAAGGCGCCCAGGCGCCGCACCACGCGGCCAGGGGCACCGCGCAGGTAGTGCGGCGTGCGGATGTGGACGGGGCCGTCCCGCTCCGGCCACAGGTCGCGCACCCGCACGGGCGCGCCGGGTGGAAAACCGCTCATGCGCGGTCGAGCGCCGCGGCGAGTTCGGCCTCGGTGACGGTGCCGTTGCGCAGCAGGTTGTCCGCGATGGAGCGGATCCATCGCTCGTAGTAGGTGAGGCGGTGGTACTCGGCCTCGGGGATGGCCTCGATGCCGCGCCGCAGCTCGTCGACCGACATCACGCCCTTGCGTCCGAGGATCTGGCGATAGGCGTCGACCTCTCGGTCGAAATCGGTGAGCGCGTGCTCTTCCGTGTCGACCTCGCGGCACATGAAGCCCGGGACGCCCCCGATGTCGTGGTGCTGGCGCGGCTTGTCCTGTTCCATGGGCGCGAGCCCACCACGCCGCGGGGCGGCGGTCAACCGTGCTCCGCGCCGCGATCACGCCATGGGGCCGGCGCGGAGGGGCGGGGCTCGCGGGCGATCCTCACGCCCCCGGCCCGCCGGCCCCCGCGCCGGCCGTCACGGCCATACGCTCCAGCGTGTCGAGCATCCCGGCCACCTCCCCCGGGCCGTAGATGTAGAGCCCCAGGCATTCCGTCAGCAGCAGGCCCAGCACCGCGAAGAGCAGCGCCGCCGGCTCGCCCGGCGCCGCGCCCGCGGAGCCGAGCTTGCCCAGCGTCTCGGTGATCTTGTCGCGAAATCCTTCCAGCGCCTTGGGGTTCTCGGCCGCGGCGACCAGCAGCGCCTTGGGGATGCCGTCCTCGCGGCCGTAATGCTGCCGGGCGTGGCGGATCATCGCGACGACCGGCGCCGCGGGCGAGGGTGCGATCCCCGCCTCGATGGCCGAGATCTCGCGGTCCATGCGGGCCAGTTGATGCGCCACCATGCCGGCGACCAGCGCGTCCCGGGACGCGAAATGGTGCATCACGCCGCCCTTGCTCAGCCCCGCCTCGGCCGCCACGGCGTCGAGCGTCAGACGGGACGAGCCTTCCCGCCGGATCAGCGCCTCGGCCGCGTCGAGGATCGTCTCCGGCGTCTGCGCCGACCGCCGCTTCACCTTCACCCGCCTCACCCCCTCAACAAACCGACTAGACGGTCGGTAGATTGCCTGCTAGCCTGAGCGTCGTCAATCGTCGCAGAGATCACCATGATGGCCATCCCCCGCCGTCGGCAAAGCCGCCGTCGCATCGGCGCGGCCCCGAGGCCGCTCCCCCTCGCCGCCGCGGGGCCCGCGGCCCTGCTGGTCGCCCTGGCCCCGGCC
>CAXTFP010000239.1:0-5520 GCA_964243135.1 uncultured Lichenihabitans sp. | reverse complement strand
GCGTCGCCCCGCAGGTGCCGATGATCATCTTCAGCAGGACCGAGAAGAAGGTCCAGACGAAGGTGCGGACGATGACGGCCGCGAAGGCGTCGTTGAAGATCTTGTCGTAGTTGACCCAGCCGATCCAGCTGCTGGTCTTCTTGAGCGAGGCGTCCGTGAATGACAGGACGCCGGTCTCCACCAGCGGGTAGGCGACGATCACGAGGATGTACAGGATGGCGGGCGCGAGGAGCGCCCAGGCGAAGATCGTGGTGCTGCGCTGGGCGAACATGGTCCCGCTCAGGCCGCCGCGGCGTGGAGCGCTTCGTCGAAGCGGTCCCACACCGGCCGCAGGTCGACGACGGACCGCGTCTGCCGCGCCTCGTCCATGGCGAGGGCCAGGATGCCGGCTTCGAGCGCGTTCAGCGTGGACACCGGCAGCTCCGCGCCGTCCCGGCAATGGGCCACGAGGTCGGCCGCCATGCGCTCGTCGGCCCCGTAGTGCTGCGACAGGGCCGTGCGGGTCGGGTACTTGTTCTCGACGACCTTCCGGCCCGTGAGCATCTCGTGCACGTCGAGGTAGCCGCGGATGAAGTCGCCCTCGGCCATGCCGCGCGAGCCGATCACGCAGAAGCGGCGAAACTGGTCGGGGACGTTGAGGTTGGTGTGAAAGTTCATCCCCACCCCGTTGGCATATTCCACGATGGCGACCTGATAATCGATGATATCGCCGTCGCTGTCGAACACCTTGTCGGACCCCATCCAGCCGCTCGGCTTCCTGTGGAACATCTCCAGGTCGTTGATGCCCTCCCGGGCCGGATCGTTGGCGGGCACGAAGCTTTTGCGCCCGCCGAAGCTCGCGACGCGCGCGGGCCGCGCGCCCACGACGCCGTTGTAGAGGTCGAGGTCGTGGCAGCACTTCTCCAGCATGAAGCTGCCCGAATAGCGCTCGTAGCGCCGCCAGTCGCGCATGAAGAAGGCGCCGTGGTAGGGCTCGATGTGTTCCGAGGCCTCGATGGACACGACGTGGCCCAGCGCGCCGGCCCGCTAGGCGGCCAAGAGGTCGCGGTACATGGGCGAATAGCGCAGCACGAGCCCCACCATCAGCCGCTCGTGGCCGAACCGGGCCATGAGCCGTGCCAGCTCCAGGGTCTGTTCGACCGTGGTCACGACCGGCTTCTCGCAGAAGACCCTGAGCCCCGCCTCGAGGCCGATGCGGATGTGGTCGAGGTGCATGTGGTTGGGGGAGCCGACCATCAGCAGGTCGAGCCGCTCGGCGGCGATCATCTCCTCGGCCGTCCCGTAGGCCTTGCCGGGGGACACGCCCTTCTCGACGAGGTCCGGCAGCCCGGCCGGTGCCGGATCGACGTATCCGGCGATGTCGAAGCTCTCGTCGATCGCCTTGAAGACATAGCCCAGATAGCCCAGGCGAAATCCCAGTCCGACGATGCCGACCCTCATACTCAAGCTGTCTCCGCTGGATTCGCAATCTTGGCGCGGAGGGTGGTGCAGGCGTCCAGTGGCGTCAAGCCGATCTTCTGAGCGTCCTGACAATAAAAGTTGCAGGCGCGAGGCCCGGCTTTCAACCGTTAGGGAGGCTGGATCAGGGTTCCTCGAAGCCGTTGAACACGAGCGCGCCGTCGATCGCCATCATGGCGCGGTGCAGGATGCAGGCGCCGCCGATGGCGCTGGCCGCATCGAGCCGCGACAGCTCGATCCGCGGCAGCGGATGGTCGGGCAGCAGGTGGTCCCGGGTGGAGCGGAGCACGGCCGCCTCCGCGTGCGGGAACAGCCGTGCCACGGGGCCGCCCAGGATGATGTGGCCGGGGTCGACCACGCTCGTCAGGGTGGCGATGCCGCGGCCGAGCAGGAAGGCCCAATCGTCGAGCGTGGCCGAGGCCGCGGGCTCCCCGCCCGCGACGGCGAGGAGGAACTCGTCGAAGTCGGCGCCGGTCCCGCCGTTCTGCCGGTAGCGCGCCACGACCGCGTCGCGGCCGATGCAGGTTTCCAGCGAGCCGGGCATCTGGCCCGGCCGGGACTGGGCCGCGTCCCGCACGTGGATGTAGCCGACCTCGCCCGCGAAGCCGTGCGCCCCGTAGACGATCCGGCCGTCCGCGATCAGGCCGCCGCCGATCCCGACGTCCATGTAGAGGCACAACGCCCCGGAGATCGGCCGCGGCCGGGCCCCGTAGATTTCCGCGAACGCGAAGGCGTTGGCGTCGTTCTCGAAGGCGAGCGGGCCGTCCCACGCCAGCAGCTCGCGCAGGCGCGCCGCGAGGGGGAGGTTGCGCCAGCCGAAGATGGGGACGCGGTGGATCGTGCCGCTCCGGTCGATCGTGCCGGGGACCGTGACGCAGACGCCGCGCAACGACGCGGCCCCCGCCGGCAGGGTGGCCACGACCTCGTCGATGAGGGCCGCCAGGCGGGGCACGATCACCTCGGCCTCGGGTTCGCCCCGCGCGAAGCGCTCGGTTCGGTGCGTCACCACCTCGGCCTTGAGGTTCAGCACCACCAGGGTGATCCGGTCGACCGCGAGGTCGGCGCCGATGAAGTGGGCGTGGGACGGGTTGATGTCGACCTTGAGGCCGGGGCGGCCCGCGCGGTGGTCGTCGCCCTCCGGGGCCTCGACGACCTCCAGGAGCTGGCCGTCGCGCACGAAGCCGTTGACGAGGTTGCCGACCGTCGAGCGCGTCAGGCCGAGGTTGCGCGCGAGGCTCGCCCGGCTCATGCCCCCGTTGCGGAACAGCGACGACAGGATGCGGCTCTCGTTGATGTGTCTCACGGCCCGCGGCATCGACATCGGACAGGGGCATCCTCGGGCGGCACCGGACGGGCGGCGCGCTTCTCGCTCCCGTCTTCCCCCGTGAGGGCGCGTCGAGGCAAGCGTCAAGGCCGGCACCGAGGCGCCGTCGTGGCTTCGACTCGGCTTGACAGCGCTCGCCGGGGGAGATTTGTTTGGGACGCGAACTAATGCGCCTCGCCCCTGCGCCGCCCCCCGGGGAGATGCGCGGCGGCGGGGCGCATCGGGGCGAACGTGAAGGGCTGCCGCAACAGCCTTGGTCTTGGGAGGACATGACGTGACTCTTCGCTCAAAACTGGTCATCGGCACCGCCGCCGCGGCCCTGATCGCGTCGGCCGGCGCCCGCGCGGCCGACATCAAGGAAGTGCAGATGCTGCACTGGTGGACCTCGGGCGGCGAGGCGGCCGCGCTGAACGTCCTCAAGAAGGACCTCGGCAACGAGGGCTACACCTGGAAGGACGTCCCGGTCGCGGGCGGCGGCGGCGACGCCGCCATGACGGCGCTCAAAGCCATGGCGGCGGCCGGCAACTATCCCACGGCCTCGCAGATGCTGGGCTACACGGTGCTCGACTATGCCGGGGCCGGCAAGATGGGCGACATCTCGGACCTCGCCAAGAAGGAGGACTGGGACAAGGTCGTCCCCGCGCCGCTGCAGAAGTTCTCGAAGAACGACGGCAAGTGGGTGGCGGTGCCGGTCAACGTCCATTCGGTCAACTGGCTGTGGATCAACAAGGCCGTGCTCGACAAGGTCGGCGGCACCGAGCCCAAGACCATGGACGACCTCTTCGCTCTCCTCGACAAGGCCAAGACGGCCGGCGTGATCCCGCTGGCGCTCGGCGGCCAGAACTGGCAGGAGGCCGTGCTCTTCGACGACGTGATGGTGGCGACGGGCGGGCCGCAGTTCTACAAGAAGGCCTTCAACGACCTCGACGCCGACGCCCTGAAGTCGCCGATGATGAAGGCGTCCTTCGACAACCTGAAGAAGCTCGTGGCCTACGTCGACCCGAACTATTCGGGCCGCGACTGGAACCTCGCCACCGCCATGGTGATCAAGGGCGACGCCCTGATGCAGGTGATGGGCGACTGGGCCAAGGGCGAGTTCAAGGCCGCCGGCAAGACCGCCGGCCAGGACTTCCTGTGCCCGCGCTTCCCCGGCACCGACGGCACCGTCGTGTACAATTCCGACATGTTCGGCATGTTCGACGTTCCGGCGGACCGCAAGGCCGCCCAGGCGGCGCTTGCCCAGGCGACCCTGTCGAAGAGCTTCCAGATCGCCTTCAACGTGGTGAAGGGCTCCGTCCCGGCCCGCACCGACGTGTCGGACCAGGACTTCGACATATGCGGCAAGAAGGGCATCGCCGACCTCAAGTCCGCCGACGCCGGTGGCACGCTGTTCGGCGACATGTCCCAGGGCTACGGCGCCCCGCCGGCCGTCGCCAACGCCGTGAAGGACGTGGTGACCAAGTTCGTCCACGGCCAGATCAAGGGCTCGGACGAGGCCGTCGCGCAGCTCGTCCAGGCCGTCGACGACGCCAAGTGAGGCCGGGCCGGGGCGGTCCCGCTCCGGCCATCACCTGAACGGGCGGGCGCGGGATCGGACCCGCGCCCGTTGCGCCGCCGTCCGGAGCCCCCATGTCGTCAGTCGCCACCACCCGGCCCGAACTGGTGCAGGCCCGCGCCCTGCCGCCCCGCGCCACCATGCGGTCGCGGCTGGGCGAGGCCGTCCCGAAGCTGGTGCTGGCCCCGAGCTTCATCGCCACGCTGGTCTTCGTCTACGGCTTCATCCTGTGGACGGTCTACCTGTCCTTCACCAATTCCAAGGCCTTCCCGTCCTCGGTGCTCACCGGCACGCGGGCCTACGAGCGCCTGTGGCGCTGGACCTGGGACAGCGACCCACCCTCGTCCTGGTACACGTCCATCACCAACATGGCCGTGTTCGGCGTGCTGTACATCGGCCTGTCGCTGGCCATCGGCCTCCTGCTGGCGATCCTGCTCGACCAGAAGATCCGCGGCGAGGGGCTGTTCCGCCCGCTCTACCTGTACCCCATGGCGCTGTCCTTCATCGTGACCGGCGTCGCCTGGAAGTGGTTTCTCGACCCCGGCCTCGGCCTGGAGCAGACGCTGCATGGCTGGGGCTGGACGAGCTTCCACTTCGACTGGATCAAGAACAAGGACCGCGTCATCTACACGGTGGTGATCGCGGGGGTGTGGCAGGCCTCGGGCTTCGTCATGGCGATGTTCCTGGCGGGGCTGCGCGGCATCGACGGCGAGATCGTCAAGGCCGCGCAGATCGACGGCGCCAGCGCCGTGCAGATCTACCGCCGCATCGTCATCCCGCTGCTGCGGCCGGTGTTCCTGTCGGCCTTCATCGTGCTGGCCCACATGGCCATCAAGTCCTACGACCTCGTCGTGGCGCTGACCAGCGGCGGCCCGGGCGGCTCGGCCTGGCTGCCGTCGAACTTCATGTACGAATACACCTTCAAGCGGAACGAGATGGCGGTCGGGTCGGCCAGCGCCGTGATCATGCTGATCGCCATCAGCGCCATCATCGTTCCGTATCTCTATTCCGAGCTGCGGGAGCGCTCGCTATGAGCCTGGCCCCCACCCGGGCAGACGGCAAGGGCGGCGCCGCGGCCGCCCGGACCTTCATCTACGGCCTGCTGCTGATCTTCGCGGTCATCTACCTGATGCCGCTGTTCGTGATGCTGGTGACCTCCTTCAAGTCGATGGCGGAAATCCAG
>CAXTFP010000238.1:3432-5535 GCA_964243135.1 uncultured Lichenihabitans sp. | reverse complement strand
CGGGTGCAGTGGCGGCATCGAAGCGCAGCTTCGCGCCGCGTCGGCCGAACGCTTCGAGCGCTGCCGCCAGGGCGCCCGGCTCCGCGACGTCGACGCTGTCCGCCAGCGTGTCGCGGACGCTGTTCGACAGCTTGGCGCCGTCGACGTAGAGGATCGGCCGCCCGGATCGCGGCACCAGCGCGTAGCTCATAGGCAAGGGCGTGTGGCTCACGTCGGCGCCGCGGATGTTGAGCAGCCAGGCGACCGCGTGGGGGTCGCTGACGAGCAGCGTTTCGCCCTCGGCGAGTTCGCCGCGCACGGCCGCGAGTTTCTCGTCGCGCCCCCGCCCCGCGAGGTGCTCGGGATGCAGGGTGACGGCGCCCTTCGGCAGGGGCGGCCGGTCGGGCCAGACGGCGTCGATGGGATTGGTGTCGACCGGCACCAGCGCGGCCCCGCGGGCCTCGACGGCGCGGGCGAGGCGTTCGACCTGGGCGGGCGTGTGGAGCCAGGAATCGAAGCCGATCCGCTGGCCGGCCGTGAGGCGCTCGCCGAGCCAGGCCTCGGGCGGATGGTCGAGCCAGGCCTGGGGGGCGAAGGCCGTGGGGTCGATCTGCTGGCGCACCTGCACGGTGTAGCGCCCGTCCACGAACACCGCGGC
This sequence comes from uncultured Lichenihabitans sp., assembly GCA_964243135.1. Taxonomy (GTDB): domain Bacteria; phylum Pseudomonadota; class Alphaproteobacteria; order Rhizobiales; family Beijerinckiaceae; genus Lichenihabitans. The sequence continues at coordinate 4,898 of CAXTFP010000238.1, read as the reverse complement.
CTCGCCCATCAGCACGGCCGCGATGCCGGCCGAGCCCGTGAAGCCCGTCAGCCACGCCAGCCGCTCGGCCGCCGCCGGGACGTACTCGTTCTGGTGCTCGTCGGCGCGGGGCACCACGAAGCCGTCGAGGTCGCGCCGCCGCAGCTCCGCCCGCAGCGCCGCGAGGCGAGCGGCGCCCTGCGACGGGTCGGCAGTCTCCGTGAAGGACTGAAGGCGGGCTTCGAACATGGCGGGTCCCCGGGCGGCGATGGCTGGGGGAGCATAGCGGGTCCGCACGCGCCGCGAAACGCGGGCATCCCCGTGCTCAGAGCCAGATCGGCACGATCGAGGCCGCGAGCAGGAGGCCCAGCGCGATGTTTAGCACGCGCCACTGCGCTTCGCTCCGCAGGGCGCGGGCCAGCAGGAGCCCGGCGGCGCACCAGAGCGACAGCGACAGGGCCGCCGACAGCCCGAAGGTGACGCCGAGCAGCAGTCCCAGCCGGGCCGGGCCGTCGGCCAGCGCCGCGAAGGAGGCTGCGGCGCCCATCGTCATGGCCCAGCCCTTGGGGTTGTGCCACAGCATCCACACGCCGGCGACGAAGCTCGACGGCCGCGCAGTCCCCGCCGCGAGATGCGGGGCACCGCGGCGGGCGATCTGCCAAGCGAGCCACAGGAGGTAGAGCGAGCCCACCGCCTTCAAGGCGAGCTGCAGCGACGGGAGTGCCAGCAGCACGCCGGCGAGCCCCGCCGCGGCCGAGGCCGCCATGGAGCCGAGCCCGGCGGCGATGCCGGCGATCAGCGGCACCGAGCGCCGGAACCCGAAGTTCGCGCCCGACGCCGTTGCGAGCGTGGTGGCACCGCCGGGGCTGACGGTCGACACGAGGACGAACAGGACGAGCGGGGTCAGACTTTCGGGCGACATGGGATCCCCTCGGCAGAGTGACCGGGATAGCCTCGTGCCCGCCGCGGCGGAAACTAATGATGGTGATGCCAGCCATCAGCCGGCATGATGGCGCCATGACACGCAACCTCGACGTCGGCCTGCTGCGCGCCTTCGCGACCGTCGCGGACCGCCGCAGCATGACGGCGGCGGGACGAGCTCTGCACCTCACGCAGGGCGCGGTGAGCCAACAGATCGCGCGGCTGGAGGCGATCGCGGGCGGCCCGCTGCTGGCCCGCGATCCGCGCGGGCTGCGCCTGACCCCCTCCGGCGAACGCCTGCTCGGCCATGCACGCCAATTGCTGGCCCTCAACGACGAGATCTGGACCGACATCAACGGCGGCGCCATCGACGGGGCGGTGCGCCTCGGCATCCCGCACGACCTCGTCGGTACGGCCTTCACCCCCGTGCTGAAGAGCTATGCGGCGGCCTGCCCGCGCGTGGAGCTGACGCTGGTCTGCGGGTCGTCGGGGGAACTGGCGCGGCGCCTCGCCGATGGGGCGCTTGACCTCGCGGTGGTGGAAGAGCCGCCGGCGAGTTCGACGGG
>CAXTFP010000238.1:0-3422 GCA_964243135.1 uncultured Lichenihabitans sp. | reverse complement strand
GACGGGCGCGGTGCTGGCGATCGCCCGCCTCGTCTGGGTGGGGGCCCGGGGCGGGATGGCGCATGCGCGGACGCGCCTGCCGGTGTCGATGGTGGCCGAAACCTGCGCCTTCCGGCCGGCGGTGCTGGCCGCCTTGGGGCGGCAACGCCGCACGTGGAGAACCGTTTTCGAGAACGGCAGCCTCGACGCCACCCTGGCGACGGTGCGGACGGACCTCGCGGTATCGGCCTGGTTGGCCGCGACCGTCCCGGTCGACCTCGACATCCTGCCGCCCGACCGCGGCCTGCCGGACCTCCCCGCCTTCGCCATCACGCTCCACGCTCCCGCCCGACCTTTGACCCCGGCGGAAGCCGAGTTGGCTCGCCACATCCGCGATGGGCTGGCGCGGCCGCGGGCGGCCGGTTGAGGCGCTTCTCCCGGAAGCCGGGTTGTGGCGTTTCGCCCCGGCGGGCAAGATGGGATCGACGGCGCGACTCCGCATGCTGATCGTGTTCTCGGGACTCCCCGGCGTGGGCAAGACGACGATCTCCCGCGCGGTCGCGCGGCAACTGGACGCGACCTGCTTTCGCATCGACGCGATCGAGCAGGCGATCCGCGACGCAGGCTCTCTAGCCGTCGGGGTGGGGCCGTCCGGCTACGCGGCCGCCCAGGCGATCGCGGCCGACAACCTGGCCCAGGGCCGGACCGTCGTGGCCGACTGCGTCAACCCGGTCGCGGCGAGCCGCGACGGCTGGCGGGCCGTGGCGGACCGCGCGGCAGTCCCCCTGTTCGACGTGGAAGTGGTCTGCTCCGACCTCGCCGAGCATCGCCGCCGCGTGACGACCCGGGCGGCCGACATCGCCGGCCTCGTGCCGCCGTCGTGGGACGCAGTCCTGTCGCACGCCTACGACCCCTGGGACCGCCCCCGCCTCGTCATCGACAGCGCGACCCTGTCGGTCGCCGCGGCGGTCGCGCGCGTCGCGGCGGCGGCGCGTGCATCGGAGGGCCGATCCGGGTAAGCCACGGGGATAGAGAGACGCGCACCCCATGATTCCCAACCTCCTGTCCATCGCGGGCTCCGACCCGAGCGGCGGCGCCGGCATCCAGGCCGACCTCAAGACCTTCTCGGCGCTGGGCTGCTACGGCATGGCGGCGCTGACCGCGCTGACCGCGCAGAACACGCGCGGCGTCGCGGCCGTGCACGTGCCGCCGCCCGACTTCCTCGGCGCGCAGCTCGACGCCGTCTTCGCCGACGTGTCGGTGGCGGCGATCAAGATCGGCATGCTGGCGACGGGCGACATGGTGCGGACCGTGGCGGACCGGCTCGCCGCCCATCCCACCATCCCGGTCGTGCTCGACCCCGTGCTGGTGGCGACGAGCGGCGACAGCCTGGGTGCGCCGGACGTGGTGGACGCCATCGTCGCGCATCTCCTCGGCCGGGCCACCGTGGTCACGCCGAACCTGCCCGAGGCCGCGCGGCTCGCCGGCCTGCCGGTGCCGGAGGACGAGGACGGCATGCGGGCGACCGCGGAAGCGCTGCTGGGCCGCGGCGCCCGGGCCGTGCTGGTCAAGGGCGGCCACCTCGGGGGCGGCGAAGCCGTGGATCTCCTGGCCGAGGCGGCGGGCCTCCAGTTCTTCCGCGCCCCGCGCGTCGACACGCGCAACACCCACGGCACGGGCTGCACCCTGTCCTCCGCCATCGCCTGCTATCTCGCGCGCGGCCTCGCCCTGGCCGATGCGGTGGGGGCCGCTAAATCCTATCTCACGGCGGCCATCGCCGAGAGCGGCAGCCTCGACGTGGGCGGCGGACACGGCCCCGTCCACCATTTCCACGCCGTCTGGCCGCTCTGAACCCGGGAAGCTTCGCGTGAACGTCCAGTCGACCATCGAGCCCGCGGTGGGGCCGCTGCCGCCCGGCCACCCGGCCGTGAAGCCGCGCCGCATCGGCGTGCTGCTCACCAACCTCGGCACGCCCGACGCCACCGACTATTGGTCGATGCGCCGCTACCTCAAGGAGTTCCTGTGGGACCGCCGGGTGATCGAGGTCAACCGCGCCCTGTGGTGGGTCATCCTCAACGGCATCATCCTGACGGTGCGGCCCGGCCGCAAGGGTAAGGACTACGACACGATCTGGAACCGGGAGCGCGACGAGAGCCCGCTGAAGACCATCACGCGCTCGCAGTCCGACAAGCTCGCGGCGTCGATCGCCGGCGGGCTGCTCGGCCCCGAGGGGGCCGACGTCGCGGTCGACTGGGGCATGCGCTACGGCAACCCGTCCGTGAAGTCGGCCCTGGGGCGGCTGCAGGCGCAGGGCTGCGACCGCATCCTGCTCGTGCCGCTCTACCCGCAATATGCCGCCGCCACGAGCGCCACGGCCTGCGACAAGGCCTTCGAGGCGCTGATGACCATGCGCTGGCAACCGGCCCTGCGCGTGGCCCCGCCCTACGCGGACGACCCCGCCTATATCGCGGCGGTGTCGGATTCGATCGTCGAGGGCTTGGCCAGGCTCGACTTCGAGCCCGAGGTGGTCATCGCGTCCTTCCACGGCGTGCCGAAGGAGTACCTGCTCAAGGGCGACCCCTACCATTGCCAGTGCGCCAAGACGGCGCGGCTCATCCGCGAGAAGCTCGGGATGACGCCGGACCGGTTCATGTTGACGTTCCAGTCGCGCTTCGGCGGCGCCGAATGGCTGCAGCCCTACACGGACGAGACCATCAAGGGGCTGGCGGCCCGGGGCGTGAAGCGCCTCGCCGTGGTGACGCCGGGCTTCTCGGCCGACTGCCTGGAGACCATCGAGGAGATCGGCGGCGAGAACGCCGAATATTTCCACCACGGCGGCGGCGAGCGCTTCGCCCGCATCGAATGCTTGAACGACAGCCCCGGCGGCATCCGAGTCATCGAGGCCATCGTGCGGCGCGAGCTGATGGGGTGGATCTGACGGCGGAACGCCCGAAGACGTTGCGGAGTCCGGCCCCTGCTCAGGGCAGCTCGAAGTCCAGCACCGTGAGCCCGGCGAGCCCGCCCTCGGCGGCCTTGACGAGGCGGGCGCCCGCGGCCTCGTGCGCGGGGAGGGCCAGGTAGGCGTCGCGGGCCGCGGCGTCGACGAAATCTATGGTAAAGGCGTGGGTGAAGCCGCGCGACAGGCCCTCGGGGCTGACGTTGGCGCCGCAGGCGAAATTCAGCATCCCGGGCAATTGCGCGCGCAGACCCCGGAGCTCGTCGAGGATGGAGGCGACGTCGCCGGGCGGCAGGTCTCCGCGGAACCGCACCAGCACCACATGTCGGATCATCGCGCCCCACCCCGTCTCATCCTGGTGCAGGATAGGCCGCGGACGCGCGCGGCTCAACGCTCGGCCGGGCTTGGCTGCGATGCGACGGCGCGATGGCCGGCAGGTTCGGCGCTCGGGAGCGCAGCGGCGCGGTGGGGGCGGCCCTGTCGTTGG
>CAXTFP010000237.1:0-5543 GCA_964243135.1 uncultured Lichenihabitans sp. | reverse complement strand
CACCCTCGCCGCCGCGGACAGCCGCGCGGCGGCGCTGGGCTTGCGCGCCGCAGGCGTCGCGGCCGTGGTGATCGACGTGTCGCCGCGCCCCGGCCCCGCGGCCGCCCGGCTCGCAGCCGACATGGGGGCCACCTATCTGCCGCTGCCGATGGCCGACGCGCGCGGCATCACCCGCGCGGTGCGGGCCGGCACGGCGCCCGAGGCCCGACCGTGAGCGGCCGGCTGGACTGGGCGCGCGACGGGCGCGACTGGCCCAACCGACAGCACAGCCGCTTCCTGCGCGCCGGGGGCATCGCGTGGCACGTGCAGGAGATGGGGCGGGGGCCGAAGCTCCTGCTGCTGCACGGCACGGCGGCCTCGACCCACTCGTTCCGCGCCCTGGCGCCGCTGCTCGCGCCCCACTTCACCCTGCTGATCCCCGACCTGCCGGGCCACGCCTTCACGGAGGCGCCGGCCGGCGGGCAGCTGTCGCTGCCCGTCATGCGCGACCTGATCCTCGGCCTGCTCGCCGAAGCGGGCTTCGCGCCCGAGCTGGCGGCCGGCCATTCGGCCGGCGCCGCCGTGCTGCTCCGCGCCGCGCTCGACGACCCCGCCTTCCGGCCGCGCCGCATCGTCAGCCTCAACGGCGCCCTGCTGCCCTTCGACGGCGTGACCGGCCGGTTCGCGCCGGGCCTGGCCCAGCTCCTGTTCCTCAACCCGGTCGCGCCGCGCGTCTTCGCCTTCTTCGCCGGGGACGATTCGGTGAAGCGGCTCATCGGCAACATGGGCTCGCGGATCGACCGCGACGGCGTGCGGCTCTACCGGACGCTGATGGCCAACCCCGTCCACGTCGCGGCGGCGCTCGGCATGATGGCGCGTTGGGACCTCGACGGCCTCGCCCGCGACCTGCCGCGCCTTCCCGTGCCGCTCACCCTGGTGACGGCCTCCGCCGACCGGGCGGTGCCGCCCGCCACGGCCGCGGCCGTCAAGAAGCTTCTGCCCTCGGCCGAGATCAGGGCGCTGCACGGCGTCGGGCACCTCGCCCACGAGGAGAAGCCCGGGGCGGTGGCCGACCTCGTGCTGGAACTGGCGCAGCGGGACGGCCTCGTGCCGCCCGCCCCGCCCTGAGGGGACGGCAGGGAAGCCGCCCCCTCTCCCGATCGCCGTCCGCCGTAAGGCCCCTCACTGCCCCGCGAAGGCCGCCTTCAGGCTCTTCACGGCCACGGTCTCGGCGTCCTTGGCCTTGGCCACCACGAGGCCCATGCCGAAGAACTCGTGCGCCACGCCCTTGTAGTCGTGGGCGTCCACCGTGACGCCGGCCTGCTTCAGCTTGACGGCCAGCGCCTGCCCCTCTGAGTTCAAGGGGTCGATCTCGGCGGTGATCACGGTGGCGGGCGCGAGCCCGTGCAGGTCCGCACGGCCGACGATGTCGAGCCGCGGGTCCGCCATGTCGGCCGGGGACGTGGTGAGGTTCTTGTAGAACCACGCCATCATCGGCTTGTTCAGGGGCTTGGCCTCGGCATGCTCCTTGTAGGACGGGGAGTCGAGATCCGTGCCGGCCATGGGATAGACGATCACCTCGTGCAGCGGCTTGGGGAGGTTCTGATCCCGGGCCGCGATTGCCACGTTGACGGCGAGGTTGCCGCCGGCACTCTCGCCCGCCAGGGCGATCCGCTGCGGGTCGCCGCCGATGCTCGCGGCGTTCTGCGTCACCCACTTGTAGGCCGCGACCGCGTCCTCGTGCGAGGCCGGGAACTTGTGCTCGGGCGCCTTGCCGTATTCCACCGCCACCAGCACGGCGTCCACGCCCTTGGCCAGGGCGCGGGCGCTCGCGTCGTAGGTGGCGTTGTTGGCGATGACGAAGCCGCCGCCGTGATAATAGACGATCACCGGCAGCGGGCCGGTCGCGGTGGCGGGCGTGTAGACCGTGGCGACGATCTTGCCCTGGGCGCCGTCGACCAGGATGTTCTTGGCCGTCACGCCCGCGTCGGGCAGCGTGCTCTTGCCCTCGTCGCGGAGCACCTTCATGGCGGCGTCGGCGGCGCTCGGCTGCTGGCGCGCCTCGGCGGCCGTCAGCTTCGGGATCGGCTTCGGGTCGAGCGCCTTCAGCGCCGCGAGGACGCGGGCCATGTCGGCGTCGGCCTTGTCGGGGCGGCTGCCGATCGCGGCCTCGACCGCCGCGGCCGCCGCGGCCGCCTTGTCGTCGGAGATGGTGGGTTGGGCCGTCTGGGCCATCGCCGTGCCGGACAGGAGCACGGCGGCGAGCAGCGACGGCCACGTCGAATGGCGGGCGTTCATGGGCAGGATCTCACGGTTTGGTTCGATGGGGCGGAAGGAGCGCGGGTCGGCGGGCGCCTACATGGCCTGAATCGCATGGAGGTGTTCCTCCACGGCCGGCAGGGTCTTGTCGGTCCAGCCCTTCAGGGCCGCCTCCTTGCCGTTGGTCTTGTAGTCGGACAGCAGCGCCATCGTCTCGACGTGGGCCGCGATCTGGTCGGCCACGTAGATCTTGTCGAAATCCGCGCCGTTGAAGGTCTTCAGGTTGTCCAGCATCGCCTGATGGGCCTTGTCGAGCATGGGCTCGGTCTTGAGCTTCTCATGGCCGGCGGCCCGCTGGAGCTTCTGCTCGGCCTCGGTGTGGTCCGAGATCATGTGCTGGGCATAGCTCTTGAGGCGCGGGTCGGTGGCGCGGTCGAGGGCGAGCTTGGATTCCTCGATCTCGAGCGTGTTGCCGACGGAAGCCTTCATCACGAAGTCGGCGTCGAGGATCGGCGGGCTCTGCGCCCCGGCCGCCGAGGTGAGCGCGACGAGCGCGGCGGCGATCCCTGCGGATTTGAGGGTCATGGGTGCTCTCCCGTTGTGGGACGGAAAAACACGAAGGATCGAGGGGCAGTTCCGTCCCGTCGCGGCGTTCGATTCCCGTGGAGCATGGGAGCCGGACGCCTGAGACGCGACGTCAGTAGATGTTCGACGTCACCGCGAGGTGATCTCGCTTCCGATCTGATACAGGTCGGAGATGATCGACGTCACGTCGATGCCGGTGGCCAGAGTCTGGCCATGCGCGATGCGATTGCGTTGCCCATAGTACCTGATCGTCCGTCGATAGGCGTCGGACCTGACGTTGAAGCGATCGAGCACGAGCGCCGCGCGATCCTCGAACTTGGCCCGCATGTCGTCGGGATTGTGCGCGTCCCAGGCCCTGCGTTCGAACCAGTCGACGCTGCTCCGATGCGCCCGGACCGCGGCCTCGCATGCCTGATTGATCGCCTGCTCCAACTGTCCCCAGGCCAGGATGAAGTAGGCCGAGTCGTTGATCGCTCGTCTCTTGTCGAGCCAGTCGATCGCGGGCCCGTCACCTCGGTCGCGGGCGGCATCGCGTTTCAGGTCCAGGTCGTTCGCCAACTCCGTGTAGGCAGCTTCGATCGCCGGAAGCTCCCGCATCACGCGATGGCCCGTCGCAACGTGTCCCCCGACAACGGCTCCGTTCTCCGTCTGTCGCGGGAAGGAGCGATCGACCATCGCGGTGGGTCGAAATTGTCGGCGCCGTCGACGATCAGGAAGCGTTCGTCTCCCGCCACGAGATCGAGCCGGCCGTTGGCCCCGATGATCCACAGGCCGTTCGGCACCAATCTCGCGACGACCCGCCCGCGTTCGGACAGCGTCAGGACGGGGAGGTCGGTGCCGCCGACGCCATATTCCCGCATCAGGGGCTCGTGCATCGGCACGCTGCCCTCGGTCGCGGCGCTCAGGTCAGGGAGCCATGCGGCGATCTGCCGGTAGAGCGCCTCGATGCGGCCCTGCCAGTCCCGGATGCGCTTGACGACGTGGTCGCGGTCGAGCGCCTCGTCCTCCTGCGCCAGTTCCTGCAAGACGTTCGCCATCCTGGTTCTCCGCTCGGACGATCCGACCGGCAATGTCGGCCCTCCGCCGTTCGCCCGCAATGGCCGACGGACGCGGCCGGCCGCGACGCCGGGTGGCGCCTCGGAAGGTCGGATCACCCTCGGGGAGCCCGCTTGCGGGCCCGCCCCCTCCGCCCCTCACGCCGGCCGGCGTGGCATCCGCCAGGGCAGGAACGTCTTGATGATCGGGTTGCGGAAGCGGTCGAGCGACAGGCTCTCGTGGATCGCCCAGATGCGGTGCCCGAGCAGGCGCGTGTCCAGGATCGAGCGCGCGTAGAAGGGCCCGTCCTCCAGCGTCCGCAGCACCCGCGCGCCCGCGGGCCCGTCGGCCCGCGTGCCGCGGCCGACGCGCCACAGTGTCCGGGGCAGGGCGGCAGGGGGCGGCGGGGTGAAGTCGCGGACGCCGCGCGCGGGGTCGAACAGGATCGCCAGCGAGCAGGTGTCGCCGCCCCGCGTCTCGAGGTCGTAGAGCACCGCCGTGCCGTCGGGCGTCGCGGCGCGCGACCAGTCCCAGCGCCGGAAGGTCGACTCCAGTGGGGCGTCGCCGCGGTTGTGGTCGGCGTAGCCCGTGCCGGTCCAGCTCAGCCCCGGCTTCTCCATCTCGACCTCCACCCGCGCGCAGGGCGCGATGGGCCACCAGCAGTGGTTGCCCACCTCGTCGAGCACGATCGGGTGGTTCACCACCGCCCTCGGGTAGAGCCGCACCTGCCCGCGGACCCGCCGGGGGATCGGCGCTGTCACCTCGTCGAGGTCGACCGTGAGCGCGTGCCCGTCCCAGCGCAGCGCGCTCGGGCCGATCGACAGCGTCGCCGCGTCGCGCCGCAGCGCCCCCCGGCCCCGCTCCGTCATGGCCCAGCGCCGGTGCGGCCCATAGAGCGCCACGTTGAGCGCGCAATGGTTCTCCGGGTCGCGCCGGCCGGTCCAGGCATAATAGGGCGAGAAGACACTGCCCACGAAAGCGATCAGCGTCAGGCCCTGCGTGCCGTCCTCGCTCAGCGCGTCGACGTACCACCACGCGTAGCCGTTCGGGCCGACCGCCCCGTCGAAGCGCAGTCCGCCATGAGGCTCGCCGCCGCCAGCCGGCCCGACAGGGCGGCCATCGGCACGCCTGAGCCCGGGTGCACGCTCCCGCCCGCGAGGTAGAGCCCGGGCAGCCGGCTCCGCGATCCGGGGCGACGGAACGAAGCCATCCACCCATGCGAGGCCGGCCCGTAGAGCGCTCCGCCGGTCGCCGGGAACAGATCCGAGAAATCGCTCGGCGTCGTGGCCAGCGTCGAACCGGGAGGCCGCTCCACCGTGAACCCGCAGCGCTCCAGCTGCCGGAAAGTCCGCTCCACGCATGCGTCGGTCTCCTGGGGTGAGTAGCGGTGCCGGTCGCCGTCGGCCGGCGCGTTGACGATGGTGAGGAGGCGCTCGGGCGCGCCGTCGGGCGGGGGCGCGGCGCCCTCGCCGCGGTCCTGGGCGCAAAGGTAGACCGTGGGGGACAGGGGCACCCGGCCGGCGCGCAGGTCGTCGAACTCGGCCGGGTAGTCGTCCGAGAAGAACACGTTGTGGCGCAGGAGCGCCGCGCCCGCGGTGCGGGCCACCGCCGCCACCGTGACGGCGGACAGCGAGCGCGCTTCGGGCGCCGTCGCCGGCACGGCCGCCATCGCGGCCCGCCTGGCC
>CAXTFP010000236.1:0-5548 GCA_964243135.1 uncultured Lichenihabitans sp. | reverse complement strand
CACCATGAAGCGTTTCGCGCCTGCCCATCCCGCGGCTCCGAGCCTAAGGGCCTGTCCTGGGCAGGACGGGCCCGCCGCTCGCGCCGTGGGTCAGTCGCCGACCGGAGCGCGGCAAGAAGAGACTTTCGACCGGCCTTCGCGGTGTCATACAAGTCGTCAGACATCAGATGGGACTCGTGATTCGATCGTCGTCCCGCAGCGCCGTCGTCCCCGATGGCCTGCATGAGCCCTGGAGCCGGTACAGCCAGATGCCGATGCAGAAGCGAAGGACGGCCGCCAGGGCCGAAGCGGAACGTCCGACGGGCGACGTGCCGCGTCCCTGGCCGCCCCTGTCGCCTCCCGCCAGCGACCGGCGGCCGGACCCGGACGCGTCGGGACTGGTGATCCAGTCCGTCGTGCCGTTGCTCGAGGAGCATGGCCGGATCGGTTTCTGGTGGCACGACGTCGCGACCGACGCCATCACCGTGTCGCCCGGCTTCGCCCGCCTCACCGGTGTGCCCCTGGCCGTGCCCCCCACGCGCGACAGCATGATGGGCATCATCCATCCGCAGGACCGCCCGTCCCAGGAGGACCAGATCGGCCTGATGCGGAGCGGTCAGCCGCTGCGGCGCGAGTTCCGCATCCTGCGGCCCGACGAGACCCTCCGCTGGGTGTCGTCGCGCATCGACGTCGTGCTGGACGACGAAGGGTGCCCCCGGCGCTTTATCGGCGTGGTGGTGGACATCACGGAGCGGCGCGAAGCCCAGCAGGCGGCGGAGTACAGCCACGGACGACGGGCGGCGCTGCTGGAGGCTATGTCGGCCCTCACCTGGACGACCGACTTGGCGGGCAGATCCAAGGATACCTTGTCCTGGCTCAGCCTCACCGGCCTGACCTTCGACCAGTGCCGCGGCGACGGCTGGCTCGACGCCGTGCACCCCGACGACCGCGACCACGTGCGGGACGCCTACCGGTCCGCCCTGGAGCAGACCAGCCCCTACAGGGCCGACTTCCGCCTTCGCACGCCGGAGGGCCGCTACCGCCGGTACAGGGCCCGCAGCGCCGTCGTCCGCGACGCTTCGGGGCTGGACCGGGAATGGCAGGGCGTGCTCCTGCCGCTCGATGGCGACTCCCGCCATTCCCACGGCGAGGCGGCCGACGATGACACCGGATCCCTGACGGGCGACCACATCCGCGGCGCGCGCGGTCTGCTCGATTGGTCGTTGGCGCAGCTCGCGGCGGCCTCGGGCGTGTCCGTGTCCACCTTGAAGCGCATGGAGGACGGCAGCGAGGGCAGCACGCGGGCCAGCAAGGCCGAGGCCGTGCGGCGCGCCCTCCAGGGGGCCGGAATCGTTTTCCGCGTCATCGATGGCACGACCTGGATCGGCCGCTGAGGCCTCGTGCGGGATGGATCCGCTCCCCGTCGCCTTTCGCACGCCGTTAAGGTTATTCGAACCCGACGGCGCCATAAGGCGCGTGGCGCCCGGCGCCGTGTTCCCGGCCCGCGCCGGCAGCCCGACAGGATCGAAGACCCACGGATGAGCAGATGAGCACCAATTCCATCGAGGCCGGTCACCTGATGGCCTTCATCGAGCGCATCGAGCGCCTGGAGGAGGACAAGAAGACCGTGTCGGACGAGATCAAGGACGTGTATTCGGAAGCCAAGGGCACGGGCTACGACATCAAGATCATCCGCAAGATCGTGTCGATCCGCAAGCAGGACCAGGACAAGCGCCGCGAGGAGGAGGAGATCCTGGAGCTCTACCTCCAGGCCCTCGGCATGCAGGTCTGAGAGCCTGTTTGACGGCTGGAGCGGGTCTACGTCGAGCTGCGATGTGCCGGACCACAGGAGGAGGGCGACGCCGATACCCGAGGTATCGGCGAGTACTTCGACGCAGGGGGCGGCCATCGCGGCTCGACCCGGAGGGCCGCGCTGTTTCGGGCCGTCGCGGCGTCGCCCCGCTCGACCGTAGCCCCGCTACGGCCATCGCGGGTCTCCTGGCGACGACCCGAAACATCTGCGGCGTAGACCCGCCCCAGCCGTCAAACAGGCTCTGAACCTCCGCCGGAATCCCGGCGTTCGGGGAGGGCGGCGGTGGTCTGTCCGCCGCCGCGCCGCGGAAGGGCGCCTTCCCATGCCGATCCGATCCGGGCTCATCGCCCTGGCCCTGCTCCTCGCCGCCCCGGACCCGAGCGCCGCGGGGGAGGCCGAGTGGCATCGCGTGCCGACCGAACCCTACGGGCTCAACAACAAGCAGGATGCTCTGGCCTTCGGCGGCGCCACGGCGGGCCTTTACGGCAACGGCACGGGCCGCATCTTCCGCACCGACGACGCGGGTGCCCATTGGCGGCTCGCGTGGCACCACCCCGGCACCTACGTGCGCGCTCTCGACATGGTGGACGCCGACACAGGCTTCATGGGCAACGTGGGCCCGGGCTATTTCGACGGCGTCACCGATCGGCGGCCGCTCTTCGTCACCCACGACGGCGGCAACCACTGGACCCCCGTGGCGCCGGCCGCGGGTCCCCCGGTCACGGGGATCTGCGCCATCGACGTGCTGAAGGTCGACGGCCGGGTCGCGGCGATCCGGGCCGGGGGCCGCGTCGGCGGCCCGGCCGGGGTGATGACCTCGCTCGACGGCGGCGCGACCTGGACGGCGCGCGACATGGGCGCCGTGACCGGCATGGTGCTGGACATACACTTCCTCGATGCCGGCACAGGCTTCATCGCCGGCGCCAGCGCCTCCGACGAGGGGCGGGCCCATGCCCGCATCCTCAAGACCACCGACGGGGGCGCCACCTGGCGCGCCGTCTACGACAGCCCCCGCGCGGGCGACAACGATTGGAAGCTTGCCTTCCCCAGCGCGCGCGTCGGCTATGCCACGATCATGAGCTACGAGGCGCCGGCCGGCGAGGCGCGGGGCTATGTGGTCAAGACCGAGGACGGCGGCGAGCACTGGCGCCCGCTCGTCGTGACGCGCGACCACGGTTGGATCCCCTACGGCATCGCCTTTCTGGACGAGCGCCGCGGCTGGGTGGGCGGCGCCACGGGCGGCTACGAGACGCTGGACGGCGGCGACACCTGGCACCCGGCCCACATGGGCGTGTCCACCAACAAGATCCGCTTTCTGCCGCTGCCCGGCGGCGGCACGCGGGTCCTGGCGATCGGCCACGATCTGTTCGCGCTCGACCTACCTGCGGCAGAAGCGCCCCCGCGCGCGCCCTGAGGCGAGTGCCGGGCGGGCCAGCCGGGAGCCGCATTGCGAGCATCGCTCATTTGATGTTACTTCAGGTTGATGACGGACTGATCCGGAACGCGACCGGAACGACGGTCCGGCCTCCCTCCCACGCCGCCCCGCGGTGACAGGAAGCGCCATGCCGCGCTATTTCTTTGACCTGTTCCACGACGACGTCTGCGACGGCGACTCCTACGGCGCCGATATGGAGGACGAGGCGGAGGCTGTCGAGCAGGCGACGGCGCTGCTGTCCGACATCGTCCGTGACGACCTCCTGGCCGGGCGTTCGCGCGTCTTCTCGGTCCGCGTCAGGGACCATCTCGGCACCGCCGTCTACCGAGCGCGCCTGACCTTCGACGACAGCCGGGGGAAACTGGAAACGGTTTAGGATTTTGCCCCGCTTCCGCTGAGGAGGTTCTCCGGGTCCCAGGCGTAGCGCAGCGTTTCGAAGCGCATCGAGCGCGCGTCGACGAGCAGCAGCCGCCCGACGAGCCCTTCGCCGAAGGGCACGATGCAGCGGATCGCTTCGAGCGCCATCAGCGAGCCCACGAGCCCGGTCAGCGCGCCCAGCACGCCGGCTTCGGCGCAGGTCGGCACGGAGCCGTCGGGCGGGGGCGCGGGGAACAGGCAGCGGTAGGTCGGGTTGGGGCGCCCGTCCGGCCCCGCCTCGTGCGGGCGCAGCACCGTGACGGCGCCGTCGAAGGTGCCGACCGAACCCGTGACGAGCGGGCGCTGCGCCCGGAAGCTGGCGTCCGACACGGCGTAGCGCGTCGTCCAGTTGTCGGAGCCGTCCACCACCGCGTCATAGGCCGCGATCAGCCGCTCGGCATTGCCGGCGTCGATGCGCTCGGGATGGCGCTCCAGCGCGACGTGCGGGTTGAGCTTCGCCAGGGCCTCGGCGGCGGCCTCGACCTTGCCGCGGCCGACGTCCCCGGTCGCGAACAGCACCTGCCGCTGCAGGTTCGACAGCGACACCGTGTCGTGGTCGGCCACGCCGAGCGTGCCGACGCCCGCGGCCGCCAGATATTGCAGCACGGGGCTGCCGAGCCCGCCCGCCCCCACCACCAGCACGCGCGCCGCCTTCAGCCGCGCCTGTCCCGGACCGCCGATCTCGCGCAACACGATGTGGCGGGCGTAGCGCCCGATCTCCTCGCCTGACAGGTCCATGCGCTACGGGCTCCCGCGGGGATCGCTGCCTCGATTGACGGGACGTCGGCCCCCTTGGTCAAGCGTCGATGACGAAGCACCGGTCTCCGGGGCGACCCCGTGCCCCTTTCGGCTATAGGGGTCGCGCAGTGCCGGTCGCCGGGCCGCGGGAGCCCTGACCCGCGTCGGCCGCCGCGGGTCACGTGGGGGATCGATGCGGGACGACGACGGGGCTCTGCCCTTCATGGTGGGGCGCGGCGGGGTCGCGCTGGCGCTGGGACTCTGCGCGACGACCGCGCTGGTCTTCGGGCTGTTCCCCGGCCTCGACCTCGGGGCCGCGGGCCTCTTCTACCGGGACGGGAGCTTCGTCGGCGTCACGCCGCTGGGGGAAGGGCTGCGGCGGGCCTTCTCCGCCGTGCCCTGGCTGGTGCTGGCGGGGGCCGCGGCGCTCCACCTCCTGCGCCGCGCCCGGGGCCGCGGGCCGGCGCCGACCGGCCGGGCCCTGCTCACGCTGGCGCTGAGCCTGGCGCTGGGCCCCGGCCTCCTGGTCAACGTGGCGCTGAAGGACCACTGGCACCGGCCGCGCCCCGTCCAGGTGACGGCCTTCGGCGGCCCCGACGCCTTCCGTCCCGTCGGGCCGCCCGGCGGGGACTGCGCCCGCAACTGCTCCTTCGTGTCGGGGGAGGGGGCGTCGTCTTTCTGGACCCTGGCGCCCGCCCTGATGATGCCGCCGCCCTGGCGCGCCGCGGCGCTCGGCGCGGCCGGCCTCTACGCGGCCGCCACGGGGCTGCTGCGGATGAGCTTCGGCGGCCACTTCCTGTCCGACACGCTGCTGGCGGCGCTGTTCACCTGGCTGGTCTTCGCGGCCGTGTGGCGCGCCGTGCTGGGCCGGCGCTTACCCCGCCCCGTTAAACGGATTGTTAACCATGCCGGGCGAGAGTGACGGAACGTTAACGCGTCGTTCGGACATCCCGCGAGGCCCCCATGTCGCCCCACCACCCGTTCCTTCGCACCCAGGACCCGCAGGACCACCGCGCGCAAGGAGACCGCGCGCAAGGGGACCGCAGCGTCGGCCAGGACCTCGACAACCTCTTCCGGCTGACGGCGGCCCAGCCGGTCGCGGCCGGCCAGCCGGCGCCTGCCGCCGCGCCGCCCGAGCGCCCGCGCCCCGAGGCGCGCCGCATGAC
>CAXTFP010000235.1:0-5552 GCA_964243135.1 uncultured Lichenihabitans sp. | reverse complement strand
CCCTCGTGCCCGACGGGTTGGCGACCGCCTCCACGGCGGCGCGGCCGGGGCTGCCGATCGGTCCCGGGGGCAGCCCCGAGATGGCGTAGGTGTTGTAGGGCGTCTTCTGGTCGATCTCGCTGCGCAGGATGCCCCGGCCGAGCGTCGCCTTGCCGCCCACGAGCCCGTAGACGATCGTCGGGTCGGACTGGAGCGGGATACCCTTCACCAGCCGGTTGACGAAGACGCCCGCGACCCGCGGCCGCTCGTCGGCCTTGCCGGTCTCCTTCTCGACGATCGAGGACAGCGTGAGCATGTCGTAGGGCGACTTGATCGGCGTGTCGGCGGCGCGGTGGGACCACACGTCCGCGACGATGCGCTTCTGCTCCTGGGCCATGGTGCGCAGCAGCTGCTCGCGGGTGGTGCCCCGGGCGAACTTGAAGGTGTCGGGCATCAGGGTACCCTCCTTCGGCACGGCCCGGATGTCGCCCGTCAGCACATCGTCGGCCTTGAGCCGGTCGCAGATCTGCTCGCTGGTCAGTCCCTCGGGCACCGTGATGGCATGGAGGATCTGCCGGCCGGTGACCAGCGTGTCGATGACGTCGCGCAGGCTGGAGCCCTGCTTGAACATGTACTCGCCCGCCTTGACCTTGCTGCGGTCGCCCTCGGCGTAGAGGGTGGCGGTCATCAGCGTGGCGCTGTCGATCACACCCTCGCTTTGGAGCTGGCCGACGATGTCGCCGACGTCGGTACCGGGCGCGATGATGACGACCTTGTCGGCCGGAAGCGGGCCGGGCGCCTCGATGCGCTGGACGCCGAGCGACACCAGGATCACCAGCGCCACGGCCGCGATGCCGAGGAAGGACAGGACGCCGCTCAGCGTCGCCACGATCGGGCGGGGTTTGCGCGGACCGGGCGGGGGCGGCGGCACGGCGCCGGGTTGCAGGGCTTCGCGGGGCGACATCACCGAGCGCCGCGTCTCCAGGGCGGAGCCGTCCCAATCCGACGGCGGGGTCGGGCCATCGCTGGAGTAGGGACCTTCGGCCATGTGCTCGCCCGTCATCGCTGTGCCGCCGCCGCCCGAACCCGGTGCCGCCAGCCGGAGCATCCTACTCCATCCGGGCTCGGAGCACCACGCCCCGCCGCGTCAGCTCCGCGCAAGCTGGCAGCGGAAGGTTGACGCTTCGCCCGCTCAGCTCGCCGCTTCGGCCTAAACCTTGCGCAGCACCAGCGATGCGTTGGTGCCCCCGAAGCCGAAGGAGTTGGACAGGGCCACGTCCACGGTCCTGCGCTGGGCCACGTGGGGCACGAGGTCGATCCGCGTCTCGACCGATGGGTTGTCGAGGTTGAGGGTCGGCGGCACGACGCCGTCCCGCATAGCGAGGGTGCAGAAGATCGCCTCGACCGCGCCGGCCGCGCCGAGCAGGTGACCGATGGCCGACTTGGTCGACGACATGGCGACGCGCCCCGCAGCGTCGCCCAGCACGCGCTCCAGGGCCGCGAGCTCGATCTCGTCGCCGAGCGGGGTCGAGGTGCCGTGGGCGTTGACGTAGTCGATCTCGCTCGGTGCGATGCCGGCGCGCTTCAAGGCCGCCGACATGCAACGGAACGCGCCGTCGCCGTCCTGTGACGGGGCCGTGATGTGGTAGGCATCGCCCGACATGCCGTAGCCGATCACCTCGGCGTAGATGCGGGCGCCGCGCGCCACCGCATGGTCGAGGCTTTCCAGCACGACGCAGCCGGCGCCCTCGCCCATGACGAAGCCGTCGCGATCGCGGTCATAGGGGCGGGACGCGCGCGTCGGCGCGTCGTTGAAGCCGGTCGACATGGCCCGGCAGGCGCAGAAGCCCGCGAAGCCGAGCCGGTTGGCGGCGGATTCCGTGCCGCCCGCCACCATCACCTCGGCGTCGCCGTACTGGATGATGCGCGCGGCGTCGCCGATCGCGTGTGCGCCCGTCGAGCAGGCCGTGACGACGGCGTGGTTCGGGCCCTTGAGGCCGTGCCGGATCGACACGTAGCCGCCCGCGAGGTTGATGAGCCGGCCCGGGATGAAGAAGGGCGACAGGCGGCGCGGGCCCTTGTCGTCGACCTGGATGGCGGAATCGTTGATGCCGCCGAGGCCGCCGATGCCCGAGCCGATCATCACGCCGGTCTCGACCTGCTCCTCGTAGGTCCGAGGCGCCCAACCCGCGTCCGCCAGGGCCTGGGTTGCGGCGCTGACGGCGTAGAGGATGAAGTCGTCGACCTTGCGCTGTTCCTTGGGCTCCATCCAATCGTCGGGGTCGAACAAGCCCTCCGCCGAGCTGCCGCGCGGGACCATGCAGCCGATGCGGCACGGGAGGTCGTCGACCTTGAAGCTTTGGATGGCGGCCGCGCCGCTTTCGCCCGCGATCAGCCTGCGCCAGGTAGTGTCGGCGTCGCCGCCAAGGGGCGTCACCAGCCCGATGCCGGTGATGACGACGCGTCGCGTTGCGTTCACTCTGCCCACCCTCAACCCGCTGCGGGCCCTCCCGGACCGACCGCCGGAGGACCTCGTCGACCCGTCCCCACATGCGTTCGCGCCCCGCGCCGGGTCCCGTCCGGGTCCGGGCGTCGGGGCGCGGGGAAGCGGATCAGGACTTCTTGTTCTTCTCCAGGAAGCGGACGGCGTCGCCAACCGTCACGATAGTCTCGGCGGCGTCGTCGGGGATCTCGACCCCGAACTCCTCCTCGAAGGCCATGACCAGTTCGACCGTGTCGAGCGAGTCGGCACCGAGATCATCGATGAAGTTGGCGTTGTCGACCACCTTGTCGGGCTCGACGCCCAGGTGCTCGACCACGATCTTCTTCACGCGCTCTTCGACATCGCTCATCTTCGAAATTCCTCATGCCAAGCTGGGGGACAGCGGGAGTCATCGTTCCGCCGCATCGGGCGCGCCGGCTACTCGGGCCGACGCGCCGAGAGCCGAATTCGGCCATCGGTGCCCGAGACCGATGGGGCCCGGAGACGGGAGCGCGGCATGGCGCCGCGTCACCGGTGCGTGACGGCCCCCGCTGGCGAGCGGGGAACGTCACGACATCGCGGCTGTTAACATGTTTTCGGCGGGATTGCGAGTGCCGCGACGCGCCGCCCGGCGCGCCGGGCCAGCCATCCAACCCGTTCAAATCATTGCCATTCCGCCGTTCACGTGGAGCGTCTGCCCGGTCACGTAGGCGGCCTCCCGGCTCGCCAGGTAGACGGCCGCGGCCGCGATCTCCGCGCCGAGCCCGAGCCGCCCCGCCGGCACCGTGCCGAGGATCGCGGTCCTCTGCTTCTCGTTCAGCGCGTCGGTCATCGGGCTCTCGATGAAGCCCGGCGCGATGCAGTTCACCGTGATGCCCCGGCTCGCCACCTCGGCGGCCAGCGACTTCGACAGGCCGATCATGCC
Source organism: uncultured Lichenihabitans sp. (assembly GCA_964243135.1). Lineage (GTDB taxonomy): Bacteria > Pseudomonadota > Alphaproteobacteria > Rhizobiales > Beijerinckiaceae > Lichenihabitans. Next base: position 2,166 of record CAXTFP010000235.1, on the reverse strand, counting down.
GGCCTTGGCGGCCGCGTAATTGCTCTGCCCCGCGTTGCCCGTCACGCCCACCACGGAGGTGATGCCGATGATGCGCCCGTGGCGCCGCTTCATCATCCCCCTCAGGGCCGCGCGGGCGAGCGCGAAGCCGGACGACAGATTGACGGCCAGGACCCTGTCCCAGTCCTCGTCCTTCATGCGGACCGCGAGGCCGTCGCGCGTGATGCCGGCATTGTTGACCAGGATGTCGAGCGAGCCCAGCGCCGCCTCGGCGTCGCCCGCCAGAGCCTCGACCGCCGACCGCTCGCCGAGGTCGCAGGGCAGGACGGGGCAGTCACCGCCGAGCTCAGCCGCGAGCGCGTCGAGGGCGTCGCGCCGGGTGCCCGACAGGGCGACGCGCGCGCCCTGGGCGCGGAGGGCCCGCGCGATGGACCCGCCCAGGCCGCCCGAAGCGCCCGTGACGAGGGCCGTGGTGTCCGTCAGATCGAACATGATGTCTCCCTCAGGCGCCGGACGCGATGAACCGCGCGACGTCGTCGGGCGTGCCGACGGCCGCGGTCTCGGCCGCTGGCGCGATGCGCTTGACCAGCCCCGATAGGACCTTGCCCGAGCCGACTTCGACGAAGCGCGTCACCCCGGCCCGTGCCATCCACTCGACCGACTCGCGCCAGCGCACCGTGCCGCAGACCTGGCGGACGAGGCAGCCCACGATCTCGCCCGCCGCCGTGACGGGGCGGGCCAGGACGTTGGCCACGACCGGCAGCGCCGCGTCCGCGACGTCCGCATCGTCGAGCGCCTTCGCCATCGCGTCGGCCGCGGGGCGCATCAGCGCGCAGTGGAAGGGCGCCGACACGGGCAGGAGCACGGCGCGCTTCACCCCGCGGGCCTTGGCCATGGCCATGGCGCGCCCGACAGCTTCGGCCGAGCCCGACAACACCACCTGCCCGCCGCCGTTGTCGTTGGCGACGTTGCAGGTGTCGCCCTCCGCGGCCTCGGCCGCGATGGCGGCCGCGGCATCCGGCTCGACGCCGATCAGCGCTGCCATGGCGCCGCGGCCCACCGGCACGGCGGCTTGCATGGCGTCGCCGCGGACGCGCAGGAGGCGCGCCGCCTCGCGGATCGAGAAGGTGCCGGCCGCGGCCAGCGCCGAATATTCGCCGAGCGAATGGCCGGCGACGTGGGACGCCGCTTCCCTGAGGTCGAGCCCCGCTTCGGTTTCGAGCGCGCGCAACGCCGCAAGGCTCACCGCCATCAGGGCCGGCTGAGCATTGGCCGTCAGGGTCAGCTCGGCCTCGGGCCCCTCGAACATCAGGCGCGACAGGGACTGGCCGAGGGCCTCGTCCACCTCGGCGAAGACGGAGGCCGCGACCGGGAAGGCCTCCGCCAGCGCGCGGCCCATGCCGACGCTCTGGGATCCCTGTCCGGGAAAGATGAAGGCCGTCGTCATGGATGATGGTGTTTCGGGATCGTCATCAATACTGGTCTATCGCTGGGCAGGCTGCCCGAAAGCACGGCGGCCGGAGATGTGTCAAGCGGCAGCGGCTTCGCCGAGTTCGAGCAGTGACGGCCGCTCGATTGCGAGTTCGTTTCCGCTTGCATTCACGCGGGCCCCGCTCTACTGAGCGCCCTTCGACAGCACCCCGGCCGGGAGCTGAACGGACTCCGCATGCCTTCGGGCGCGCGTCGGAGCTCAGGCTCCTTGTCCCGTGTTCCCGCCTTCGGTTCCACTCGAGCCTTCCCGAGGCTCGAAGGGCTTCGCGCCGGGGTTGTCGTGCAACAGGAAAGGCCAAGCATCATGGCTCTCTACGAGCACGTGTTCCTTGCTCGCCAGGACGTCACCGCCCAGCAGGTCGACGCCCTCACCGAGCAATTGAAGTCCGTCATCCAGGCGAACGGCGGTTCGATCGCCAAGACCGAATATTGGGGCATCAAGTCCCTCGCCTATCGCGTGAAGAAAAACCGGCGCGCGCACTTCACCCTCCTCAACATCGACGCGCCCCCGGCGGCCGTCGCCGAGATGGAGCGGCAGATGCGGATCAACGAGGACGTGATCCGCCTGCTGACGATCCGCGTCGACGCGCACGAGGAAGGTCCCTCGGCCATGCTGCGCAAGCGCGAAGACAGCGACCGCGACGACCGGGGCGAGCGCGGTGAGCGCCGCGGTGGCGGCGGCGGCCGGTTCGACCG
>CAXTFP010000234.1:0-5555 GCA_964243135.1 uncultured Lichenihabitans sp. | reverse complement strand
GCGCCGGCGTGGCGATCATGACCAACGCGCCGGGCGTCGGGCCGATGCCGCCGGTGCTCCGCCTGAGGGACGCGGGCGTCACGGTCTTCGCCGGCTCGGACAACATCCGGGACGCGTGGTGGCCCTACGGCGACGGCGACATGCTCGACCGGGCGGCCGTGATCGGCTACCGGCAGGGCTTCTTCACCGACGAGGATCTGGCCCACGCCTTCGCCATGGCGACGGTGCTGCCGGCCCAGGTGCTCGGCCGGCCGAACTATGGGCTCGCGGTGGGCGACGCGGCCGATCTCGTCCTGCTGCCGAGCGCCGGCGTGGCCGAGGCCGTGCTGGACCGGCCGCGGTCGCGCACCGTGCTGAAGCGCGGGCGGGTCGTCGCCGAGAACGGCGTCCTGCGGGACGGCGCATGACGGAGGTCGACCTGAGCCATCACACGGCCCGCCCGTCCTCCCGCTGGTGGTGGGATCTGTCGACCCGCGAGTTCGCCGAACTCGACATGGCACGGATCGTGGCGGTGCTGCCGGTCGGCGCCGTCGAACAGCACGTGCCGCCCCTCCCCGTGCGGGTCGACGCCGCCATCAATGCCGGGATCGTGGCGCGGGCCGTCGAGCTCATGCCGGACGACCTGCCGGCCCTGGGCCTGCCGGCGCTGCCGGTCGGCAAGTCGAACGAGCACCTGGCCTTCCCGGGCACCCTGAGCCTGCCCTACGACCTTCTCGCCCGCCTGTGGTTCGAGGTGGCCCGGAGCGCGTGGCGGGCCGGCGTGCGCAAGATCGTGTTCTGGAACTCGCACGGCGGCCAGCCGCAGGTGATGGAGATCGTCTGCCGGGAACTGCGGGTGGAACTCGGCATGTTCGCGGTCGGCGCCTCCTGGTTCAGCACGATCGACACGGCCGACCTCTACTCCGCGGCCGAGCGGCGGCACGGGATCCACGGCGGCGAGTCGGAGACCAGCGTGATGCTGCACCTGCATCCGGGGCTCGTCCGCATGGACCACGCGGACGACTTCCAGCCGCGCTCGATCGAGATCGAACGGCGGGGCGGGATGCTGAGCCCAGAGCAGGGCATCGGCTACGGCTGGCAGGCGCAGGACCTCCACCCCGCAGGGGTCGCGGGCAATGCCGCCGCGGCCGACGCCGCGCGCGGGAAGGAGGAGGTCGAGCGGGCCGCCCGAGCCCTGGTCCGCCTGCTCCGCGAGGTGGCCGACACCCCGATGGAGGTCGTCACGCAGCGGACTGCCTTCAGGCCCGTGCAGGGCCGGTGACGGTCCGCCCGACCGCGGGCATGCCTTCGCTCGACCGAAGGTCCGTGCCGGGCGCCCTGGCTTCCCCGGCCATCGGCATGCGGGGCGATCCCTGCCCGCCCGGCGGCTCCAAGGACCTGCCGGAGACGTGAGCGTGCATCGAGCCGACGACGCCCTCGCCTTGGCCGGTTCCATCCGGGCCGGTGCCCTGTCGGCCCGCGACGCGATGGCCGCGGCGCTGGCGCGAGCCGATGACGTCGCGCATCTCGGCGCGATCCGCTTCCTCGACGGCGCGCGCGGCCTCCGCCGCGCCGACGCCCTCGACGCGCTGTTGCGGGCCGACCCCGCGCGGGCCGCCGCGATGCCGTTCTTCGGCGTCCCGTTCCTGATGAAGGATCTCGGCGCCGCGACGGCGGGCTTCCCGGTCGTCGCCGGGTCGCGGCTCCTGCTCGACCAGCCGCCGCCCGTCGCCGACGGCGAGCTCGCGGCGCGCTTCGCGGCCGCGGGCCTCGTGCCGTTCGGGGTGACGACCGTGCCGGAGTTCGGCATGACCCTGGCGTCGGAGCCCGCCATCGGCCCGGTCGCCCGCAACCCGCTCGATCCGAGCCGGACGCCCGGAGGCTCGTCGGGCGGTGCCGCCGCGGCGGTCGCGGCCGGCATCGTCGCCCTGGCGCAATCCGGCGACGCGGGCGGGTCGACGCGCGTGCCGGCCGCCTGCTGCGGCCTCGTCGGGTTGAAGCCCACCCGGGCCGCGATCCCCGGCGGACCCGCCTTCGGCAACCATCTCCATGGCCTCGCCTGCGAGCTGGTGGTGAGCCGCAGCCTGCGCGACACTGCCGCCGCGCTCGATGCCTTCGCGGGCCGGGGCAAGGGGCCCGAACCCGATCCCCACCTCGGCGGGTCGGCCCTGAATCGGCTGACGCGCCCGGTCGGACCGTTGCGGGTCGGGCTCTGCATCGACGGTCCGCCGGGTTTCCCGGTCGAGGCCGAGCGCCGGCAGGCCGTCGCGGACGCCGCCGAAGCGCTCGCCGGCCTCGGACACCGCCCCCGCCCCATCGATGCCGAGCGGCTGGCAAGCTTCACCGCGCAGTCCACCCTGGTGTTCGACCACGTCATCGCGGTGAACGCGGCCCGGAACCTCGGTGGCCTCGGGGCTGCCGCGCTCGTTCGGGTGGAGCCGCTGACGCGCGCCGTCGTGGCGCGGGGTGTCGCGACGAGCGGCGTGGCGCTCCAGGCGGCGCTCGCCGCGGGCGTCGCGGTCGCCCATGGTGTGTGGCGCCTCTTCGACGAGATCGACGTGTTGCTGACCCCGATGCTGGCCCACGCCCCGCCGCCCCTCGGCTCGTTCCCGATGGACGGCGACGACGTCGACGCGAACTGGCGGCGCATGAACGCCTTCGCGCCCTATGCCATGCTGGCCAATGTCGCGGGCGTGCCGGCGCTTTCCGTCCCCCGCGGCCTCGACCGCGCCGGCCTGCCGCTCGCCGTCCAACTGATCGGCCCCATGGGGAGCGACGCCACCCTGCTCGCCGTGGCCCGGCAGCTCGAAGGCGATCGGACCTAAAGCTGTCCGGTCCCCGGGCCGCGGCGCGCCCGTTGCCGGAACGCGCACGGCCCGTGCGGAACACGTGCCTTCCGGGGCTGCCCGGCATCGGTCACGCTCGCGTCATCGCCTCGGATCGGTGAAGATCGGGAGAGAGCCTTGTCGGTTTTGTTCACGCGTCGCCAAACCTTGGCGGGTATCATGGGCGGCGTTTCGGCGGGCCTGCTGTCGGTCGAGCGGGCCAAGGCGGCCGTCTCCGAACTGGTCTGGGCCACCTGGGACTCCAACGCCCACCCCGAATACGTCGATCCCTTCAGGAAGGAGACCGGCACGGCGATCAAGCTGTCGTTCCTGTCGAGCGAGGACGCCCAGTTCGCGTCCCTGAAGACCGGGTCGGCCAAGGATTGGGACGTGGTCAATCCCGGCCTCAACGGCGCTTGGCGCTACATCGACGCCAAGGTGCTGCGACCGCTCGATCTCGCCAAGATCCCGAACCGGCAGTACCTCTACGCCCCGTTCAAGGACACGCCCAAGGTGATGGGCAAGGACGGCGCCACCTACGCGGTGCCCTACCTGTGGGGCCTGAACCCGATCGTCTACCGGAAGGATCTCTACAAGGAGGAGCCGACCTACGCGACCCTGTTCGACGCGAAATACAAGGGGCAGCTCGCGATGCGCGACTACGCGCTGGAAAGCATCGCGGTCGCGGGCCTCTTCATCGGCATCCCGCGCGACCAGGTCTTCACCATGAGCGACGACCAGCTGGCGGAAGCCAAGAAGGCGCTGATCATCCAGAAGCCCCTGCTGCGCACCTACTGGCAGACCATCGGCGACCTCACCAACCTGTTCGCCACCAACGAGGTGAGCTGCGCCTTCTCCTGGCGCGTCCCCTACGACGCCCTGAGGGACAAGATGGCGATGGGCATGGCCAAGCCGAAGGCCGGCATCTTCGGCTGGTGCGACACCTTCGCGATCCCGACCTCGACGCCCGACGACAAGGTCGCGGCGGCCCACGAGTTCGGCAACTACCTGCTCGGGCCGGACTACGCCATGGCGATCGCCGAGATCGGCAATTATGCGACGGCGTCGAGCGTCGTCCGCGACAAGCTCAGCCACGACAAGCAGGAAGCGATCTTCGTCGACGACATGTCGGTGATGAACTCTTTCATGTGGGCGGTCGCACCGCCCAACTACTCGGCCTGGCTGAAGATCTGGAACGAGGTGAAGGCGGCGTGATCGCGGCGGCGGGGTCGCGGACGGCTCCGGGCGGGGCGCCCGTCCTCCTGTCAGCGCGCGGCCTCGTCAAGCGCTACGGCTCCCACCCGCCCGTGGTGGCCGGCGTCGATTTCGACATCGCCGAGCGCGGCTTCACGACCCTGCTCGGCCCCTCGGGCTGCGGCAAGACCACGATCCTACGCATGATCGGCGGCTTCGAGACGCCGACGGCCGGCACTATCACGCTCGACGGCGTGACCTTGGGCGACCGGCCGCCGGAGCGGCGGCCGGTCAACACGGTGTTCCAGTCCTACGCCCTGTTCCCGCACATGAGCGTGTTCGACAACGTCGCCTTCTCGCTGTCGCTGCGGTCGGGAACCGGGGACGTGGGCGCCAAGGTGCGGCGTGCGCTCGACGCCGTCCACATGGCGGGGTTCGGCGACCGCTTCCCGGCGCAGCTCTCGGGCGGCCAGCAGCAGCGCGTCGCCGTCGCCCGCGCCATGGTGGCGGGGCCCCGGCTCCTCCTGCTCGACGAGCCGCTTTCGGCGCTCGACCGCACGATGCGGGCCCACCTGCAGACGGAGCTCAAGGATCTGCAGCGCCGGCTCGGCATCGCCTTCGTGTACGTCACGCACGACCAGGAGGAAGCCTTCGCCCTGTCGGACGACGTGCTCGTGATGAACGAGGGCCGGATCCTCCAGGCGGACACGCCCGAAACGGTGTATCGCCGGCCGGCCAACAGCTTCGTGGCCGGCTTCATCGGCGGCGCCACCCTGCTGCCCGGTCACGTGGTCGGCCGCGCACAGGGCGGGGTGACGATCCGGACCGCGCTCGGCACCTTTGAGGCCCCGGGTCTGCCGGCGCTCGCCCAGGGGATGCCGGCGTCGCTCGTGCTGCGCCCCGACAGCATCGCGGTGGGGCAAGGGGGCGCGGTGCAGGCCGCCGTGCGGCACGTGACCTTCGCCGGCCAGGGCTATGCCGTCGAGGCGGAAGCGCAGGGGCAGGCCCTCCGCTTCACGGCCGCGGAGCCCCCGGCGGTCGGCGCCGCCGTCGCGCTCTCCGTGATCGGGGAACGGGCCTATGTGACGGCTTCCCCATGAGGGCCGGCCGGTCGCTCTTCGCGCTCCCGCTGGTCGCCCTGCTGCTCGGCGGCGCGGTGCTGCCGCTCGTCGTCCTCATCGTCATCAGCTTCTGGAGCGTCGACTTCGACGCCTTCGAGCTCGTGCCCGGCTTCGGCCTCGCGAGCTGGCGCGAGGTCCTGGGCAACCCGACCTACCCGTACCTCATCGGCAAGGCGGTGCTGACCGGGTTGGCGACGGTCGGGCTGACGGCGCTCGCCGGCTACCCGATCGCCCTGTCGCTCCTGCGCCTGCCGAAGCGCTGGAAGAGCGTGGCGCTCGCGGTGCTGATGACGCCGCTCTACACGGGCGAGATCGTCCGCATCTATGCCTGGCGGCTCGTGCTCGGGACGGACGGCCTCGTCAATGGCCTGCTGATGGGGCTGCACCTCGTGCAGGCGCCGCTCAAGTTCATCCTGTTCTCGCCGTTCGCGACCAC
>CAXTFP010000233.1:0-5596 GCA_964243135.1 uncultured Lichenihabitans sp. | reverse complement strand
GCACGCCATCGGCCACGAGCCCGATGTTGACCGTGAACTCGCCGTTGCGGCTCAGGAACTCGCGGGTGCCGTCGAGCGGGTCGACGAGGATGAAGCGCGCGCAGGCTTCCGGCACCTCGCCCCGCGCCGCCGCCTCCTCGGCCAGCACCGGCCAGCCCGGCAGGTGCCGGGCCAGCCCCGCCAGGATCACGGCCTCGGCCCGCTCGTCGGCCTCGGTGACGGGGCTCCGGTCCGGCTTCAGCCGCGCGTCGCAGCCCGCCCCGTAGACTTCCATCACCACGGCGCCGGCCGCGACGCAGAGCGCCGCGAAACACTCGGCGAGGCAGTCGCGCGCGGCGTCGTCGAGCGGGGCGGTCGGGGATGGCAGGGGAGGCTGGGAGGGCATCGCGACTCGCGGACGGGAGGGCTCCGGCAAGCCCTATCCCATCGCGCCGCCCGCACAAAGATTGGTTAACTTTTCCGGAAGAATCTCTAGGCTATGGGGTGTCGGTTGAGCCGGAAACCCTGAGCCGCGTTCGGTCCGCCGATGGCTCCCCACCCCTCCCGGCGCGAGACGGGACGCCCGAGGGGGCGTGCCGCGCCCCGCGTCCCGCAACGGAAGCCAGTCCATGACCCGATTCGCGCTCGAATCCCTCGACCTCGCGGCCCTGCTGTGTTCGCGCGTGTGCCACGACGTGATCAGCCCGGTGGGCGCCATCGTCAACGGGCTCGAGATGCTGGACGAGGAGAAGGATCCCGAGATGCGGAGCTTCGCCATGGACCTCGTGAAGAAGAGCGCCACGATGGCGTCCGCCAAGCTCCAGTTCTGCCGCCTCGCCTTCGGAGCCGCGGGCTCGGCCGGCGCCTCCATCGACACGGGCGACGCCGAATCAGTGACGCGCAACCTGTTCGGCGACGACAAGATCAAGCTCGATTGGCAGGCGCCCCGCGTGCTGATGCCCAAGAACAAGGTCAAGCTGATCCTCAACCTGTGCCTGCTCGCGGCCGGCACCATCCCGCGCGGCGGCACGATGACCGTGGAGGTCGAGGGGGCGAGCGACGACGCCGCGATCCGCATCGTGGCCCGAGGCAACTACGCCCGCGTGCCGGCCGGCGTCGCGTCGCTGCTCGCCGGCACGCCCGAGCACGGCACCGTCGACGCCCATGCCATCCAGCCCTTCTTCACCGGCCTCGTGGCCCGCGAGGTCGGCATGGTGGCGGCCGTGCGCAGCGAGCCCGAGGGCATCGTCGTCGAGGCCCGCACGATGGTGGCGGACACGGCGGCGCCCGAGGCGGCGGCGACCGCGCCGGACGGCCCGGACGCCCTGTCCGAGGCCGCCGACCGCGCGCTCGACCTCGCCGAACAGATGCGCGCCGCCGCGGCGGCTCCGGAGCCCGCCGCGCGCTTCAACGCCGCTTAAAGGAACCCGGGCCTATGAAGGCCGCGACGGGATCGGCCCTCCGGGCTGGCCGCTGCGAGGGAGCAAATCCATGACCCGCGTGCTCGTGGTCGACGATTCCAGCGTGATCCGCAAGGTGGCCCGTCGCATCCTCGAAGGCCTGTCGATCGAGACGGCCGAAGCCGACAGCGGCCAGGCCGCGCTCGATGCCTGCGCGGCCGACATGCCGGACGGCGTCCTGCTCGACTGGAACATGCCCGAGATGGACGGCTACGCCGTCCTCAAGGCCTTGCGGAAGATGCCGAACGGCGGCAAGCCGAAGGTGGTGTTCTGCACCACCGAGAACGACGCCACCCACATCGCCAAGGCCAAGCAGGCCGGCGCCGACGACACCATGATGAAGCCCTTCGACCGGGACGTGCTGCGCATCAAGATGGCCACGGTCGGGCTCACCTGAACCGCCCTCCCCCCGGCCGGATCCGGCCCGAGCGGCATCCGAACGGCAAGGGCCCCGATCGTCACGGATCGGGGCCCTTGCCGTTTCACATCTTCCGCTCCCGGACGACCCGGGAGCCGCGGCCGTCAGGCCGTGATGCGGTTGTCGGCCTCGGTCGGCTCGCGCAGCACGTAGCCGCGGCCCCACACGGTTTCGATGAAGTTGCGGCCGTGGCTCGCGTTGGCGAGCTTCTTGCGCAGCTTGCATATGAACACGTCGATGATCTTCAGCTCGGGCTCGTCCATGCCGCCGTAAAGGTGGTTGAGGAACATCTCCTTGGTCAGGGTCGTGCCCTTGCGGAGCGAGAGCAGCTCCAGCATCTGGTATTCCTTGCCGGTCAGGTGCACCCGCGAGCCCGACACTTCGACGGTCTTCTGGTCGAGGTTGACGATCAGGTCGCCGGTGGCGATGACCGACTGGGCGTGACCCTTGGAGCGGCGCACGATGGCGTGGATGCGCGCCACGAGCTCGTCCTTGTGGAACGGCTTGGTCAGGTAGTCGTCGGCCCCGAAGCCGAGGCCCTTCACCTTGTCCTCGATGCCGGCCAGACCCGACAGGATCAGGATGGGCGTCTTGACCTTGGCGACCCGCAGCGTGCGCAGCACCTCGTAGCCCGACATGTCGGGCAAGTTCAGGTCCAAGAGAATGATGTCGTAGTCGTAAAGCTTGCCGAGGTCGATGCCCTCTTCGCCGAGGTCGGTCGTGTAGACGTTGAAGTTCTCGGATTTGAGCATGAGCTCGATGCTCTGCGCCGTGGCGCTGTCATCTTCGATCAGGAGAACGCGCATGTGTGGTCCTCACCCTCACCCCGGTTGGCCCGGCCGATGCGCGCCCCGCGCGATCCGGCAGTTTCGTCGGTGACCGACGCGGGCCCGGAGCCATCCCTCATCGTTAGCGTCGAAAGGTTAATGAAGTCGCTTTGGTTAAGCTGTGCCGCCGCCCCGAAACGGCCCATGTCGGCCGCCCCGCCGAGCGGGCCGTCGTCCGCACCCCTGTGCATCATCCCGTTCGGTCCTGCTCTCGCCCGGCGGTCCGGCCGCCCTCCCGGCCTGCCTGCCGCGGCCGGCCCGCGAGCGGCCGACGCGCCGACCGGTCGGGCTCCGTTACCCAATCTTAAGGCAAAAGGTAAACGAGTCGTTACCGGCCTCGGCCCCTGCCCAACCGTCATCCCCGTTTTCCGGGGTTGAGCGTAAGGAAGCAGCAACATCCATGAGGGATTGTGCAGGCGTCTCGCGGCGTCGGCACGGTCCAGAAGGGTTGAAGCGTATTTTCCGCCCCTCGCGTCTTTGGAGTTCTGCATGGTGAAGTCGCGGGATCACCTCATCCGCCTCAAGCGTTTTCAAGTCGACGAACGGCGCCGTCGCGTGGCCCAGATCGAGTCCATGATCGCGGATTTCTCGCGCATGGCCGTCGACCTCGACCGCGAGATCGCGTCCGAAGAGCAGCGTTCGGGCATATCCGACCCGGGCCACTATGCCTATCCCACCTATGCCCGCGCCGCGGTGGCGCGGCGCGACAACCTGAAGCGCTCCTCCGACGAGTTGAAGGAGCAGCTCGACGAGGCGAAGGGCCTGCTCGGCGACGCGCAGGAGGAGCTGAAGAAGGCCGAGTCCCTCGACGGGCGGGACAAGATGCCCGCCATCGAGGCCCAGCGCCCGGAGCGCGACATGGGGATGGCCCGCCTGGCGCGGGCCTGACAGGCCGACGAGATGTTCGGCCGGACGGCGTCCGGCCGATCGCCCCATCGGCGAGGGAAGCGAGCAACGCTCGGGGCGGCTCGGCATTGACCGACACCTGAGAGCCTGTTTCTCTGCTGGAGCGGATCTACGTCGAGCCGCGATGTGCCGGATGACAGGAGGAGAGCGATGCCGATACCTGCGGTATCGGCGAGATCTTCGACGCATCAGGCGGCCATCGCGGCTCGACCCGGAGGGCCGCGCTGTTTCGGGCCGTCGCGACGTCGCCCCGCTCGACCGTAGCCCCGCTACGGCCATCGCGCGTCTCCTGGCGACGACCCGAAACATCTGCGGCGCAGACCCGCTCCAACAGTCAAACAGGCTCTGAGTCCCCTGCCGGCCCGCCATGATCGCCCTCCTGCCCCTGCTCTTCGTCCCGCTGTCGGCCGCGCTGCGCTTCCTGTGGGGCGCCGCCCCGGCCTGGATCTTCATCACGGCCGCGGTCGGCGTGATGGTGCTGGCCTACCACGTGTCCTCGGCCACCGAGGCCGTGGCCGAGAAGGCCGGCCCCGCCATCGGCGGGCTGCTCAACGTCAGCTTCGGGTCGGTGGCCGAACTGGTGCTGGCCGTCTTCGTGCTGGCGGACGGGCAGGCCGAGGTTGTGCGGGCCCAGATCACGGGCTCGATCATGGGCACGGGCCTGCTCGGCCTCGGCCTCGCCATCATGGTAGGGGGCTTCACGCGCGACAAGCAGGTCTTCAAGCGCGAGCGGGCGGGGCTGCTGTCGAGCCTGCTGGTCGTGGTGCTGATCGCTCTGATCCTGCCGGCCGTCTTCGACGCCGCGCTGCGCGCCCGCCCGGACGGGCACGACATCCCCTTCAGCGACGAGGAGCTGAGCCTCGGGGTCTCGGCCGTGCTGCTGGCGATCTACGCCGGCAACCTCGTCTACACGCTCATCACCCATCGCGACGTGTTCTCGCGCCGGGACGAGGGAGGAAGCGGGGAGGCGGGCGGCGGTGGCTCGCTGTGGAAGCCGCTCGGCGTGATGCTGGGCGGGACGGCCGTGCTGGCCTTCGAGGCGGAGCTCGTGTCGGACGCGCTCGAGGCCACTGCGACGGAGCTCCACCTGTCGCCATTGTTCCTGGGCGTGGTGGTGCTGGCCCTGGTCGGCACCTCGGCCGACCTCTTCGCCGCGGCGCTCTTCGCCCACCGGGACCGGATGGGACTCGTCATGGACATCTGCATCGGCTCGGCGATCCAGATCGCCCTGGTGGTGGCGCCACTCCTCGTGGTGGCGTCGTTCCTGCTCGGCAAGCCGATGACGCTGGTGTTCGGGAACCCGCTGGACCTGTTCGCCATCGCGGCCACGGCCCTGATCGTCAACGCGGTCGCGGGCGACGGCGAAACGACGTGGTTCGAGGGCCTCATGCTGGTGGGGGTCTACGCCCTCCTGGCTCTGGCCTTCCTGTTCGCGGGGTGAGCCGTCCCGGCCGGGAGGAGGTCGCGGGGCCGCCGGTCAGGGACGGCCGTTGCCGGGCTCGGAGCCGCGGAGCAGGGCGTGGGTCTCGCGGCGCGGCTCCATTGCGGCTCCGGGCGGCAGGGCTTATGGATCGGCCGCTGCCGCGCGGGATCGGGCACGAGGAGACAGGGTCATGGCGTTCAAGGTTGCCGTCGTCGGCGCCACCGGCAACGTGGGCCGCGAGATGCTCGGTATCCTGGCCGAGCGCGGCTTCCCGGCCAGCGAGGTCGTGGCCCTGGCCTCGAACCGTTCGCGCGGCACCGAGATCTCCTTCGGCGACAGGGTCCTGAAGTGCAGGGTGCTGGACCAGCACGACTTCTCGGCCACGGACATCTGCCTGATGTCGGCGGGCGGCGAGATCTCGAAGGAATGGTCGCAGAAGATCGGCGCCGCGGGCTGCGTGGTGATCGACAACTCGTCCGCCTACCGCATGCATCCCGACGTGCCGCTGATCGTGCCGGAGGTGAAAGCCGGGGCCATGGACGGCTTCCGCAAGCTCAACATAATAGCCAACCCGAACTGCTCG
>CAXTFP010000232.1:0-5612 GCA_964243135.1 uncultured Lichenihabitans sp. | reverse complement strand
GTGCTGGCCCTCGTGGCGGGCCTGGCGGCCCTGGCGATCACCGAGTTTGCGACCCTCGTGTCGGTGGTGACGGTCGGCGTCTTCATCGCGATCGTCGGCCTCGTGGAGATCGTGCTCGGGTTCCGGGCGCGGAGCTGGGGGCAGACGCTCTACTGGGAGCTCAGCGGGCTGTTCTACGTGGCGGCCGGCATCTTCGCCTGGGCCGAGCCGGTGCAGGCGTCGCTGCTGCTCACCCTGCTGCTCGGCGCGGGCCTGCTGGCCACCGGCGTGGTGCGGGCCGTGACGGGCTTCCGCCACCACGACCGGATGCGCGGCCCGCTGATCCTGTCGGGCGCCGTCACGGCGCTGCTCGGCCTGCTCATCGTCAGCGGCTGGCCAGGCAACAGCCTGTCGGTGATCGGCCTGCTGCTCGGCATCGAGCTCGTGTTCACGGGCGTGACCTGGATCTTCTTCGCCCTGCGGCTGCGCTCCCACGCCTGAACGGGGATCCCGGCCGCGATCGACCCTCTGCATCTCGCACTGCAGCATGGATCGTGATCTAACGGTGCGCAGAGCGGCACGAAGCCGCCTGCGGCATCGGGGGATGGGACACATGACGAAGTGGATCTACGCTTTCGGCGGCGGCCGGGCCGAGGGCTCGGGGAGCCAGCGCGACCTCCTCGGCGGCAAGGGCGCCAACCTGGCCGAGATGGCGAGCCTCGGCCTGCCGGTGCCGCCCGGCTTCACGGTGACGACCGAGGTCTGCACCCATTACTACGCCCACGGCCGGCATTACCCCGACGCGCTGCGCGACGAGGTCGCGGCGGCGCTGGCCGAGGTGGGCCGGCTGACCGAGCGGCGCTTCGGCGACGAGACGGCGCCGCTGCTCGTCTCCGTGCGCTCCGGCGCCCGCGCCTCCATGCCCGGCATGATGGACACGGTGCTGAACCTCGGCCTCAACGACCGCACGGTCGAGGCCCTGGCCGCGTCGTCCGGGGACGAGCGCTTCGCCTATGACAGCTATCGCCGCTTCATCCAGATGTACTGCAACGTGGTGCTGGACCTGCCCGGCCACGGCTTCGAGGCCATCCTGGAGGAGTTCAAGGAGCGGCGCGGCTACGTGCTCGACACGGACCTGCGGGCCGCCGACTGGCGGCAAGTCATCGAGCGCTACAAGGCGGTGGTCCTGTCCGACACCGGGCAGCCCTTCCCGCAGGACCCGCTGGTCCAGCTCTGGGGCGCGGTCGGCGCGGTCTTCTCGTCCTGGATGAACGCCCGCGCCAAGACCTACCGGCGCCTCAACGCCATCCCCGAATCCTGGGGCACGGCCGTGACCGTGCAGGCCATGGTGTTCGGCAACATGGGCGACACCTCGGCCACCGGGGTCGCCTTCACCCGCGATCCGTCCGTCGGCACCCCCGCGCTCTACGGCGAGTTCCTGGTCAACGCCCAGGGCGAGGACGTGGTGGCGGGCATCCGCACCCCGCAGGCCATCACGGAAGCGGCCCGGATCGCCGGCCGCTCCGACAAGCCCTCGATGGAACGGGTCATGCCGGCCGTGTTCGCCGACTTCACCCGCACCACGGCGCTGCTCGAAACCCATTACCGCGACATGCAGGACATGGAGTTCACGGTCGAGCGCGGCAAATTGTGGATGCTGCAGACCCGCTCGGGCAAGCGCACCGCCAAGGCGGCCCTCAAGATCGCGGTCGACATGGCCAACGAGGGGCTGGTCACGCGCCGCGAGGCGGTCGGCCGCATCGATCCGGCCTCGCTCGACCAGCTGCTGCACCCCACCATCGATCCCCAGGCCCATCGCGACACGATCGCGACCGGCCTGCCCGCGAGCCCGGGCGCGGCCCAGGGCGAGATCGTCTTCTCGTCGGCCGAGGCCGAGGCGCTGAAGACGGCCGGCCGCAAGGTCATCCTGGTCCGGGTCGAGACCTCGCCCGAGGACATCCACGGCATGCACGCCGCCGAAGGCGTGCTGACCACGCGCGGCGGCATGACCAGCCACGCCGCCGTGGTGGCGCGGGGCATGGGCAAGCCCTGCGTGTCGGGCGCGGGCGCGGTGCGGATCGACTACGCCAAGGGCACGCTGACGGCCGGCGGCGTCATCTTGAAGAAGGGCGACCGCATCACCCTGGACGGGTCGACCGGCGAAGTGCTCCGCGGCACGGTGGCGATGCGCGAGCCCGAACTGTCGGGTGACTTCGCGAGCCTCATGACCTGGGCCGACGAGGTCCGCCGCATGAAGGTGCGGGCCAATGCTGAAACGCCCCTGGACGCCCGCACGGCCCGCCGCTACGGCGCCGAGGGTATCGGGCTCTGCCGCACCGAGCACATGTTCTTCGACGCGGCCCGCATCGTGGCGGTGCGCGAGATGATCCTGGCCGATGACGAGGCGGGCCGGCGGGCCGCGCTCGCCAAGCTGCTTCCCATGCAGCGGGACGACTTCACCGAGCTTTTCACCATCATGGCGGGCCTGCCGGTCACGATCCGCCTGCTCGATCCGCCGTTGCACGAGTTCCTGCCCCACACCGACGTCGACATCGACGAGGTCGCGACCGCCATGGGCACCAGCTCCGACAAGCTGCGGCAGCGGGCGCTCGCGCTGCACGAGTTCAACCCGATGCTGGGGTTCCGCGGCGTGCGGCTCGCGATCGCCTATCCCGAGATCGCCGAGATGCAGGCGCGCGCCATCTTCGAGGGCGCGGTTCGGGCCAGCCAGGAGGCGGGCGAGGTCGTCGAGGCCGAGGTCATGGTGCCGCTGGTGATGACGCTGGCGGAGCTCGACCTCGTGAAGGGCCGCATCGTCGCCATGGCGGAGGCCGTGGCGGCGGAGAGCGGCGTCGCCGTGCCCTACGCGGTCGGCACCATGATCGAGCTGCCGCGCGCGGCGCTGCGGGCCGGCGAGATCGCGGGGGCGGCGGAGTTCTTCTCCTTCGGCACCAACGACCTCACCCAGACCACGCTCGGCATCTCGCGCGACGACGCCGCCTCCTTCCTCGGCCCCTACACGGCCAAGGGCATCCTGCCGGCCGACCCCTTCGTGACGCTGGACCGGGAGGGGGTGGGCGAGCTCGTGGCCCTCGCGGCCGCACGCGGCCGCGCGGCACGGCCGGGCATCAAGCTCGGCATCTGCGGCGAGCACGGCGGCGACCCGGCCTCGATCAGCTTCTGCGAGACGCTGGGCCTCGACTACGTGAGCTGTTCACCCTTCCGCGTGCCGATCGCCCGGCTCGCAGCCGCGCAGGCGGCGCTGGAGGCGGAGGGCGGCGGAGTGGGCGAGCAGCACAGGACGGTGTGACACGGCGTCCGAGCGATCGGCCCGGACCGCTCCTTCATCCGCTCATCCCCGCGCAGGCGGGGATCCAGCGAAACAATGCTCGGCCGAAGGCCGCCCTTCTCCTGCCACCGCAGGATGAGCGGAGCGCTGGCATTTCGTCGGCCTTCGGCCGCCTCCCTGCGCTGGATCCCCGCCTGCGCGGGGATGAGCGGAAAGGGGGACCATCGTCCGAAACCGCATGAGGGGCGGACGAACATCGCGCTTGAAGGGACCATCCGCGGCCCCGTAAGGGTGCGGCCGGGACGTCCCGTCCCGTCCATGGTCCGGCGAGGCGATCCACCCGATGATGTCGCCCGAAGCCGCGGCCGCCCTGCCCGACGCCGACGAGGTCGCGCGCCTCGCGGCGCGGCTCCAGGCCTCCTCGCCCACGTTCGACGCCCTCCTCCGGCGCTACGGGGAGATCCCGCCCGCCCTGCGGCACCACGGGTTGATCCAGTGGAACGCGGGCGACGTCGAGGGCGCCATCGTGGCGTTCCGCGCGGCCCTGCGGCTGACGCCGGAGGACGCCGATATGTGGCGGGACCTCGCCGGCACCGAGGACGCGGCGGGGCGGCCGGCGGAGGCGGGACGCGCGGTCGCCATGGCGCTTTGTCACCGCCCCGACGACGCCCGCTCCTGGCTGCTGTCGGCCGGCCTGCACGACCGGGCGGGCGCGCAGGGCGAGGCCGAAGCCGCCTTCCGCCGGGCGGTCGCGCTCGACCCGGGCCTGGGCGACGCCCATTTCGGCCTCGGGCTGATCCACTTCTCGAGGCGGCGGATGGACGAGGCCGTGGCGAGCCTGCGCGCCGCCACCGAGACGGGCCACGCCACCGCGCTCGGCTTCACCGCCCTCGGCCACGCGCTCTACCTCGCGGGAGGTTTCGCCGACAGCGCCGCGGCCTTCGAGCGCGCGGGCCGGTTCGCGCCGCCCGACACCGGCGCACGCCGCCGGCACGCGCGCGCCCTGACCTATGCCCGCATGATCGCGGGCAATCCGGAGCACGCGATGGCCGGCTACGCCGAACTCGCGGGCGCGGACGCCGAGGATCTCGCCCTGGTGCTGCGCGACGCCTTCTCCGTGCTCAGCGGCTTCGGCCATCCCGAGGCCGCGGCGGCGGTCGGGCGCCTGCGGCTGGCGCGGGACCCGGGCGACGCGGTGCAGCGCTACCTGCTCGACGCCGTCACCGGCGAGGCGCTGACGCGGGCGCCGCTGGACTACGTCGAGAGCCACTTCGACGGCTTCGCGGATACCTTCGACGAGAAGCTCGTGGACGTCCTGCACTACACGGCCCCGGGGGACATGGCGCGGCTGATCGCCGGCACCGGACGCCGCTTCGACGACGCGCTCGACCTCGGCTGCGGCACCGGGCTCGCGGCCGTGCATCTCGCGGCCTTCGGCGGGCAGCTGACGGGCGTCGACCTGTCGCGGGGCATGCTGGACGAGGCCGCCAAGCGCGGGGCCTATGCCGAGCTGGTCAAGGCCGAGGCGATCGACTTCCTCCGTTCCCACCCGGCCGGCTTCGACCTCGTCTTCGCGGCCGACCTGCTGATCTACTTCGGGGACCTCGGGCCGTTCTTCGAGAGCGCGGCGCGCGCGGCCCGGCCCGGCGGCCTCCTGGTGCTGAGCGCCGAGACCGCGGAGGTGGACGCGTTCAGGCTGCTGCCCTCGGGCCGCTTCGCCCATTCCGACGCCTACATCGAGCGGCTCGCCGAGCCCCACTTCAGCGTGCTGGCGCGGGAGGTCACGACGCTGCGCCTGGAGGCGGCCCGCCCCGCCGCGGGCATCCTCATGGTGCTGGAACGCCGATCGTGAGGAGGAAAGCGGGCTCGCCGTCGCGCCGCGCGCCGGCCGCGCTGTTGACAGCCCGCGTTCCCCTGCCCTAAAGCGCGCTCCTGGCCCTCGCGGGCCAGCCAACGCCGACCGCGCGCCCCGCGCGGAAGCGAACGTCCGACAGCGCGGTCGCGCCCTCGGGCGCGCTCGGCTTTGGCTTCGCCACCCGGCCCGGGAGACCAGCCATGTTCGAAGGACTGACGGAGAAGCTGTCCGGCATCTTCGACGGGCTGACCCGCCGCGGCGCTCTCACCGAAGCCGACGTGTCGGCCGCCATGCGCGAGGTGCGCCGCGCGCTGCTCGAAGCCGACGTGGCGCTCGACGTCGTGCGGGGCTTCGTCGACAAGGTGCGTGAGCGCGCCGTCGGCGCCAACGTGGTGAAGTCTGTCACGCCGGGCCAGATGGTCGTCAAGATCGTCAGCGACGTGCTGGTCGAGACGCTCGGCTCGGACGCGCAGCCGATCGACCTCGACG
>CAXTFP010000231.1:0-5617 GCA_964243135.1 uncultured Lichenihabitans sp. | reverse complement strand
CAAGCTGTCGGCCCGGCTGGGGGAGGGCCTCCTCAATGGCATGCTGACCACGCGCGTGGGCCTGTCGGCCATGGCGGTGTGCCGGCCGATGCCCTTCGCGGCCGAGAAACAGCCCGGCGTCAAGGACGTGGCGCCCTTCCTGTTCAAGGCAGATGGCTGATAGGCGCGTCGATGAAGGAATCGATATAGTTTGGTTTCAAAAGGCCCTCGGCCTTTTGCGGGTTTCAGGGCAGAGCCCTGAAGAGGTGTCAAGCTGGACATCACGATTGAACTGTCTTTCAGGGCTCTGCCCTGAAACCCGCCAAAGGGCTAGCCCTTTGGAATCCGATCTGTATATCATCATTGATCGCCGACGCCGGTCATCTCGGCCGTCGCCGCCCACAGGCGCCGCGCCGCGGCATCGTCGCGCGCCGCACGGCTCGGCTCGGCGCGCTTCGACTTGGCGTAATAGCCGCCGGTCCGCGTCGCCCCCTCCGGCGACGCCGCGAGATACACCAGCGTCGACGCGCCCTTCTCGGGCGAGATCGCGAAGAGCGACTTGGCGATGCCGAAGCCGAACCGCGTCAGCCCGCCCGACTCGTCGCCGAAGCGCGACGCCACGAAGCCCG
The DNA here is from genome assembly GCA_964243135.1 of uncultured Lichenihabitans sp. Classification (GTDB taxonomy): domain Bacteria; phylum Pseudomonadota; class Alphaproteobacteria; order Rhizobiales; family Beijerinckiaceae; genus Lichenihabitans. The sequence continues at coordinate 5,009 of CAXTFP010000231.1, read as the reverse complement.
GATGGAAGCAGTTGGCCGTGACGCCCGTGTCTCCCAGGCGCCGCGCCAGCTCGCGCGTGAACAGCACGTTGCACAGCTTCGAGCGGCAGTAGCTCTTAAACCCCTTGTAGTCACGCCGGCTCTGGAGGTCGTCGAAGTCCAGCGCCCCAAAACGGTGCCCGTCCGACGAGGTGCTGACGACCCGCGCGGGGGCCGCCGCCCTCAGGGCCGGCAGCAGCGCGTCGGTCAGCACGAAATAGGCGAGGTGGTTCAGCGCCAGGGTCTTCTCGAATCCGTCGGCCGTCTCCTGCCGCCGCGGAAACCATGCGCCCGCGTTGTTGACCAACACATCCACCCGCGGCTCGGCCGCCGCGATGGCGGCCCCGACGCGCTTCACCTCGTCGAGCCGCGACAGGTCGGCGAGGTGGAGCGCGTGGCCCGCGTCCGGCCCGGCCCGCCGCAGCTTCCTCAGCGTCGATTCCGCCCGGACGGGGTCGCGCGCCACCAGCACGATGCGGGCGCCCATCCCGGCCATCTCCAGGGCACCCGCGAGCCCGATGCCCGACGTGCCCCCCGTCATCACCACCGTCCTGCCCTTCATGCCCCGACCCTCCGCACCGATCGGGGGGACAATGCGGGGCCGGGCGGGTCGGACGCATCAGGCCGGCGCGAGCCCCTTCTCCAACACGATGAGGTGGAGGTCGTCGCGCAGCGGCCGGCCGGCGCGCGGGTCGGCGGACGGAAAGGGTCTCGTCCGCCCGGTCGGCCGATAGCCGCGTCGCCCGTAGAAGGCGATCAACTCGCTCCGGAGGTGGAGCACCGTCATCTCGACGGCCGTGCAGCCGGCCTCCCGCGCCCGCCGCTCGACCTCGCCGATGAGGAGGGCGCCGAAGCCCTCGCTCTGCCGGGCGGGGCTCACCGTCAGCATGGCGAGATGGCACAGCAGCCGCTCGTCGTCGTCGCGGAAGCTCTGCGTCATCACGCAGCCCAGGATCGACCCGCCAGGTGCCTCACGCAGCGCCAGGATCGTGCTCGGGTCGGGGGCGTCGAGTTCGTCGGCGAGGCTCGCGGCGTCGGTGCGCTGGCCGTCGAGGAGGTCGGACTCGCTCGTCCAGCCCCGGCGCGCCGCGTCGCCGCGGTGGGCGCTGTTCACCAGGGCCGCGACCTCGTCGAGCTCGGCCCGCCGGGCCGGCGTGATGATGGGGAGCCTCACGGGCCGGGCTCGGCCTCGTCGCGGATGATGTCGCCGGACTTGAGGTTCTCCGGCCGCGGCATGCCGACGATGTTGAAGCCGCCGTCGACGAAATGGACCTCGCCGGTGACGCCGCGCGACAGGTCGGACAGGAGGTAGACGGCCGAGCCGCCGACATCCGCGATGGTGACGGGGCGGCGCAGCGGCGCGTGGGCGCGGTGGTAGTTGTACATGAAGCGGGCGTCCGTGATGCCGGCCCCCGCCAGCGTCCGCACCGGCCCGGCCGAGATGGCATTGACCCGCAGGCCTTGCGCACCGTAGTCGGCCGCGAGGTAGCGCACCGAGGCTTCCAGCGCCGCCTTGGCGACGCCCATGACGTTGTAGTTCGGCGTCACCCGCGTGGCGCCGCCGAAGGTCAGCGTCACCATGGCGCCGCCCGGCGCCATCAGCGGGGCGGCCCGGCGGGCGATCTCCGTGAAGGAGAAGGCCGAGATCACCATGGTGCGGACGAAGTTGTCGCGCGTCGTGTCGGCGTAGCGACCCTTCAGCTCGTTCCGGTCCGAATAGGCGATCCCGTGGACCAGGAAGTCGATGCCGCCGAAGCGCTCGCGCACGGCGTCCATCACGGCCTCCACCGTGTCGAGCCGTTCGACGTCGCAGGGCAGGACAAGGTCGGAGCCGACCGATTGCGCCAGCGGCTTCACGCGCTTGCCCAGGGCCTCGCCCTGGTAGGTGAAGGCGAGTTCGGCCCCCTCGGCGGCCAGCGCCCGGGCGATGCCCCAGGCGATGGAATGGTCGTTCGCCACCCCCATGACGAGCCCGCGCTTGCCGCGCATCAGCCCGCCGGTGGCCGAAGCCGCCGCATCCGTCGTCGTGCCCTGCGCCATGGTCAGAGGTCCGGATGCTGGAAGACGAGGGACGCGTTGGTGCCGCCGAAGCCGAAACCGTTGGACAGCACGGTGCCGAGATGCATGCCGTCGCGGCGCTCGCGCACGATCGGCATGTCCGCGAAGGCGGGGTCGAGGGTCTCGATGTTGGCGCTCTCGCAGATGAAGCCGTGCTGCATCATCAGGAGCGAGAACACGGCCTCGATGGCGCCGGTCGCGCCCTGGGCGTGACCGCTGAGGCTCTTCGTGGCCGCGATGGGCGGGCAGCGGTCGCCTCCGCCGAAGACGTCGCGCAACGCGTCGATCTCGGCCTCGTCGCCCTTGGGGGTCGAGGTCGCGTGGGGGTTGATGTAGTCGACCGGCGCCTTCACGCCCTCCAGCGCCATCCGCATGCAGCGCCGTGCCCCCTCGCCCGAGGGCGCCACCATGTCGTGGCCGTCGGAAGCTAGGCCGTAGCCGACGATCTCGCCGAGGATGGGGGCGCCGCGGGCCAGCGCACGGTCGCGGTCCTCCAGGGCCAGGATGCCGGCGCCCGCAGAGATGACGAAGCCGTCGCGGTCCAGGTCGAAGGCGCGCGACGCCGCCGCCGGCCGGTCGTTGAAGTTCGACGACATGGCGCCCATCGCGTCGAACAGCACCGACAGCGACCAGTCGAGCTCCTCGCAGCCGCCCGCGAACATCACGTCCTGCTTGCCGTACCGGATCGCCTCGAAGGCGTTGCCGATGCAGTGGTTCGAGGTCGCGCAGGCCGAGGCGATCGAGTAATTGATGCCCTTGATCTTGAACCACGTCGCCAGCGTGGCCGAGCCCGTCGACGACATGGCCTTCGGCACCGCGAAGGGCCCGACCTTCTTGGGGCCCTTGGTGCGGGCGATGTCGGCCGACTCCACGATGGTGCGGGTGGAGGGGCCGCCCGAGCCCACGATGATGCCGGTGCGGGGGTGGGACACCTCGCCGGGCTCCAGGCCCGACTGGCGGATCGCCTGCTCCATGGCGACCTGCGCCCAGGCGCTGCCGCCGCCGTGGAACCGGAGGGCGCGGCGGTCCAGCACCGTCTCGGGATCGAGGTTCGGCGCGCCGTGGACCTGGCTGCGGAAGCCGAGTTCGGCGTAGCGCTCGGCCCGAACGACGCCGGACCGGGCCTCCCGGAGGGAAGCCAGCACCTCATCGGCCTGGCTGCCGATGGACGAGACGATGCCCATCCCCGTGACGACGACGCGACGCATGTGGCTCAACTCCTGGCGCGGGGCGGTGGCCCGCGCTCGCGGCGGCGGGCGACCACGGAGCGCGGTCCTCAGGCGGGTTCGGGCTTGAACAGGCCGACGCGCAGGTCCCTGGCCTCGTAGATGCGGCGGCCGTCGGCCTCCAGCCATCCGTCCGCGATGCCGAGCACGAGCCGGCCCCGGAACACGCGCTTGATGTCGATGCCGTAGACCACGCGCTTCACCGTGGGCAGCACCTGGTCGACGAACTTCACCTCGCCGACGCCGAGCGCCCGGCCGCGGCCCGGCAGGCCCAGCCAGCCGAGGTAGAAGCCGCAGAGCTGCCACAGCGCGTCGAGCCCCAGGCAGCCCGGCATGACGGGGTCGCCCTTGAAATGGCAGCCGAAGAACCAGAGGTCCGGCTTCACGTCGAGCTCGGCCCGGATCGCCCCCTTGCCGTTGGCGCCGCCCTCCTCCGCGATCTCGGCGATGCGGTCGAACATGAGCATGGGCGGCAGGGGGAGCTGGGCGTTGCCGGGGCCGAAGAGTTCGCCGCGGCCGCAGGCCAGAAGATCGTCGTGATCGAAGCTCGAGCGCTTGTCGCCCATGAAGCGGGAAGCCTTCTTCGCCGCGCAACGGGGATCGGCACGGGTCTTTGATCGGCCCTGCTACCATAGCATAAGGCGGGCCGGAAGCCTCGCGGCCGCGCGACGGCCAGCGCAAGAGCGAGGCGCCCGTGCCCGACCCGATGAAGATCCTGCTGGTGGCCGCGGTGGCGCTGGTCGACGCCGACGGCCGCGTGCTGATCGCCCAGCGCCCGGCCGGCAAGGCGCTGGCGGGCCTGTGGGAGTTCCCCGGCGGCAAGCTCGACCCCGGCGAGCGGCCGGAAGCCGCCCTGATCCGCGAACTCGACGAGGAGCTCGGCATCGCCGTGCGGGAAGCCTGCCTGGCGCCCCTCACCTTCGCGAGCCACGCCTACCCGGACTTCCACCTCCTCATGCCGCTGTGGGTGTGCCGGCGCTGGGAGGGGCTCGTGTCCTCGCGCGAGGGGCAGGCGCTGAAGTGGGTGCGGCCGGGCCGGCTGCGCGACTACCCCATGCCGCCCGCTGACGAACCGCTGATCCCGCCGCTGATCGACCTTCTGGGGGTATGAAGGGCGCGGCGAAGCTCTCCGAAGGTCAGGTCTAGGAAGCGGGGCAGATCACGGCGACCGTCGAGGATGCGAAGCACACGGCGCGTCTCCGGGTTGTGGGCGAAGAGGTACTGAGTCGGCCGCACCCGGACGAAGGCGATGGTATGTGCGTTCGACAACATCGGCTCTGAACGACAGGTTCTCCTCCACTATATGCTCGAAGTCGCGAACTGCTTCCTCTTCGAGACGATGGTAGCGCGTCACCGCGCGCCGACCGAGGGGGCCGGCACGGTGGCGTCGAGTTCGGCTTCCGCTTCGGCCCGCCGCAACGTCGCGCAAGCGGCCTCGTGGGCCTCCGTGATGTCCATCATGCGGATTGCAGAACCTGAGGCGGAGTCGCTCTCTCGAACGCGTCGATTGATGGCGTCGAGGTGCTCCGCGAGCGCAGCCGCTTCGAAATCACGTGACATGATGGCCTCCGGCCCGGGAACGTGATTCACCCCGGCTTTTCGACAGTCTGTCACGACGACATCGAAACATCCATGCTCGTCATGTCGAGTTCTGCGCTCGCTACTGCAGTCGGAACTCGGTCCCGACCAGCGCGATCTCGGCCGGCT